>CAZAMT010000165.1:0-8809 GCA_964486145.1 uncultured Bacteroidales bacterium | reverse complement strand
ATTCATAAATTATTTTCAATAAACTGTTTACGTATCAAAATATACATTTTTAATATCAGAAAATCGATGCGCACTTCATGTTTATACCTTACTTTTATATGTTGATTATCCATGCTGCTCATTGCAGCATGTAAATCCTGACTATTAACATAAAGTAACCATAACCCTGCCATGAAAACAATACATGTCATTTTTTACATTCTTATGTGCACTTTGTTCCTGCAATCGTGCCAGGACGATCATCCAGTAGCGGAACTCACCATTGGACTTAAAAAAAATTTTCAGACGCCACCCATCGATGCCCGTCCACGTGGACTGTGGACATGGGTTAACGGCAACTACGATTCCACAGAAATCTGGCGGGAAATAAAACTGGCCAAAGAAAAAGGCATGGGCGGATTCGACATTTGGGATGCTCCCACGGTTCAGGATCCGAAAGGTGTTGTTCCCATCGGGCCTGATCAGATAAGTGATAAGTTTCAAAGGGGTGTGGGCATTGCCGTGAATGCAGCCCGCGAAACTGGTTTTGAGCTGGGTTATATCTGGAACCAGTCGGTGAGCTACATTGATCCCGAACACTCCCACATGGCGTTGTACCTCACCACTGCCTCAGTAAATAAATCGGGGAAACAAACATTTACGTTGCCTTTTCCCGAAATTAAACCCGATAAAAAATTTGATTATAAGCCGTTGCAGCGCGATGAAAACGGTCGACCGAAATACTGGGATAATGTGGCCGTTCTGGCGTATCCTGTCCAGGGAAACGATGAAAAACTCATTCGAAAGAATGAATTAGTCGATTTAACCGCCCAAACTGAAGGCGATCGGTTAACATGGGATGTACCGGAAGGAAACTGGGAAATTTTGCGATTTGTGTGGTCGCGAACTACCGAACACGGTTTAACTCCAACACCGGCCACTTTAAAACCAGCACTCGATTTTCTGAATCCTGAAGCTACTGAGATACACCTAACCCATCTGCTTGATCTCATGGAAAAGCACACCGGCCCGCTTGAAAATTCACCTTTAAAATATCTCTGTGCCGACAGTTATGAATTTAAGGGGCTATGGACTCCCACGCTTCCGCAAACATTTAAAGACAGCCTGGGCTACGACATCATTAGATACTTACCGGCACTGGAAGGTTTCACCGTAGATAACCAGGAAATCACCGACCGCTTTCTGTTCGACTTCAACAACCTGCGCAGCGAGTTGGTTATTCAAAACCATTATGCCAAAGCCAAAGAAGTTTGTAACCGCTATGGAATTGGTTTCACCTCGGAAGCAGCAGGCCCGGGGCCTCCTGTACACATGGATGTGCCCATGGAATCCATTAAATCTTCAGGTGCATTGTCCTGGCCAAGAGGAGAGTTTTGGGTTTCCGATAATGGTAAGCCGCGTGAACATCTTCAGATAATTAAAGGCATTGCCAGTGCAGCACATCTTTACAACCAACCTTATGTTACTGCCGAAGCATTTACTGGAGTGCATTTGTGGTCGTATGGGCCAGGCGATTTAAAACCATATTCCGACCGTGCTTTTGCAGAAGGGCTCAACCGAATCGATTTCCATACATTTCCTCATACCCCTCCGGAAGCTGGCTTACCGGGCTGGATTTACAGTTTTGGTAACATCATTTCAGAGAATCTCATTTGGTGGCCCAAAGCCGATGGCTTCATGCACTACCTCGGGCGAAGCAGTTATATGTTGCAACAGGGTAATTTTATTGCTGATGTACTTTACTATCATGGAGAGAAAGCCCCTTTCTTTGCAGGGCCAAAACATGTTAAGCCCGAACTTGGGCTGGGTTATGATTACGATATTGCCAACGCCGACATCCTGCTCAACCGTCTTTATGTAAAAGATGGCAAATTAATGCTGCCGCACGGTCAGCAATACGAAGTACTGGTTCTCCCCAACAAAGATTATATGACTTTCTCCATACTTAAGAAGGTTGAACAGTTGCTTGAAAACGGGGCGACAATCATTGGCCCGAAACCGGTTAAAAGTAACGGATTGACCGGAAACAACAGTAAACGTGATTCCGCTGTTCAAAACCTGGCCAACATACTGTGGGACAGTATTGACGGGGAGATTATAAGGGAGCGTAAAGTTGGAAAAGGTACACTGATATGGGGAAAAACACCCCGGCAGGTGCTTACAGAAAAAGGTATACACCCGGATGCCATTTTCAGTACCTCTAATCCCGGAGACACCCTTGATTATATTCACAGGCGCAATGATACGGCAGATATCTATTTTATCCGAAATCCATACCCCGTAAATATTTCCACAGTTGCAAATTTCCGGGTAAAAGGAAAACAACCCGAGCGTTGGGATCCTGTAACAGGCAATGTTACACCACTGAACATTTACAATTCAGACATTGCAACTACAAAAGTACCTGTATCCCTGGCACCTTATGGTTCCGTTTTTATTGTTTTCTATCATAACCAACAACGCAACATGGTAGTTGAAAAAGACGGCATTACCATTTTTCCTGCCGTGATGGTTCCGGGTACATGGCCTTTTGAAGATTTAGGTAAAGGAAAGGTTGCCCTGTTGCAACAGGGTACTTTTAGCATCTTTCAAACAAGTGACGATAGCATGTCGCTTTTAAAAACTTCACCTGAGGCTGTCAAATTAAAAGACTCCTGGAATGTAACCTTTTTGGATCCCTGGAATGATAAATTTAATGTTGATTTTAAAGAACTAAAATCATGGTCGTCATTTGATGAACATCGCATAAAATATTTCTCAGGTACAGCTAATTATACCAACACATTTAATATACCGGAGGAAACATTTCTTTCACCAAAACAAGTGATTCTGGATCTCGGGAAAATTGAAGAAGTTGCAGAAGTATTTATCAACGGTGATTCCATTGGTCAGGTGTGGACAGGTGCGCTGCAGGTTGATATAACGAATCATATAACGGCCGGTTCAAACCAACTGAAGATAGAAGTTGTTAACCGGTGGCCAAACCGTATGATTGGCGATTATAAGCTTCCAAAAGCCGAAAGAAGGGTAAAATCAAGCATTGTAACCCTGCCCACGGCCTGGCATGCTCCCCTGGAATTATTACCCAATGAAAATTATGGACTACAGGAATCAGGCTTGCTTGGACCTGTGCAAATACATATCTTTGAAATATTTAATCTTTCACAAAAAAATAATAAAAAATGAGAAAACATCCGGCAACGATACTGATTTTCGTACTCCCGATATTCTTTACCCTGTATGCCTGTAAAAACACCCAAACAGGTTTGGATACGTCAGCATCAGGTCCTAACATCATTTTCATCATGACCGATGACCTGGGCTATGGTGATCTCGGATGTTACGGACAACAAATTATTCAAACACCAAACATTGATGTTCTTGCAGGAAATGGCCTTAAGTTTACAAATTTCTATTCCGGTTCACCAGTATGTGCTCCTGCGAGAAGTGTTTTAATGACAGGATTGCATACCGGACATACCACTGTAAGGGGAAATTTTGGCATTGGAGGTGTTACAGGATTGGCAGGAGGCGAAGGCAGGGTACCGTTGAAAGATGAAGATGTAACCATTGCCGAGGTGCTTAAAAATGCCGGATACATTACAGCCATGACCGGTAAATGGGGATTGGGAGAACCCGGCACTGCGGGACTGCCCAACGATCAGGGATTTGATGAATGGTTTGGTTTTTTAAACCAACGCAGGGCACATGACCATTACAACGACTATATCTGGAAAAACAAAGAAAAATATGAAATACCGGAAAACGAAGATGGACAGGAAGGTGTTTTTACCCATAATCTTTTTACTGATTTTGCCCTGGATTTTATAAATCGCCATGCTGGTAAAGAAAATCCGTTTTTCCTTTATATTCCTTATTTATTGCCACATTCCGATTATGAAATACCCGAAATAAACCCCTTATATCAGGATAAGGAATGGACCGAAAATGAAAAAATCCATGCATCCATGATAAGCTTGATTGATGAGGATGTAGGAAAAGTTATTTCGCTTTTAAAGAAAAAGGGAATTGAAAAAAATACCTTGCTGTTTTTCACTTCAGACAATGGTGCTGCCGAGCGCTGGGAAGGAAGGTTCGATAGTTCCGGAAAGCTTAGGGGCAGGAAAAGGGATGTCTATGAAGGTGGTATAAGGGTCCCGCTGATTATTTCCATGCCGGGCACAATACCTGAAGGACAGATCAACCATTCCATTGGTTATTTTGTTGATATCCTTCCAACCTTTGCCGATATCACCGGGCAGAATGTTACTGCAAATACCGACGGCATATCATTAAAATCAACATTCCTTGATAATAAGGATATAAAAGACATCAGGGTGTTGTACTGGGAATTTCATGAGCAAGGAGGAAAGCAAGCTGTCCGCAAAGGTAACTGGAAAGCCATCCGGCTGGATGTGCATGAAAAAGGCTTTCATGACGATATTGAATTGTATAATTTAAATCATGATCCTTCGGAAAGCAATGACATTGCAGATGAACATCCGGATATTGTGGAACAAATGATAACCATCATGGAACAAGAACATACAAAATCTGAAAACTTCCCGTTCCGGTTTGAAATGAATCCGGATAATACGCCATAGCATGTAAATACGTAACCTCAACTAACAAAACATTCAATTATGAAACAACATCATCCTTTAACAATTCTACTTTTGGTTTTTATTTTTTTGCAAGTATCCCTGCCCGGGCTGACCCAAACCGGCGCAGGCATTAAAGCCCCCAAAGATGCCGAAGTGCTTTTCAATGGTACTGAAAAAATGTTGCATGAAAAATGGACATACTGGGAAGGCCCCAGGCTGGCTGCAGAACTGCCCATTAAGTGGGAAATCGTTAATGACCCGGTAGATAAAGGTACCGTGGTAAGCAGTGGCGACCCTGCGGCAGCAGGCGGAAAATACGGTGCAGCAGACATTGTAACCAAAGAAAAATTCCGTGATTTCAGGCTGCATGTCGAATTTCTCATCCCCACCAAGGGTGGCAATAGCGGCGTTTATCTGCAAAACCGATATGAAATCCAAATTCTTGATGGGGACTCATCCAAACACGGGTTGGGTGCAGTCATTAACGAAACTCCCTCCCCGTATCATCTTTATAACGGCTTAGGTAAATGGAATGCATACGACATAAAATTTCGTGCAGCCCGGTTCAAAGATGGAAAAAGGGTTGAGCGCGCTATGGTAACCATGTATTTCAATGGTGAAAAAGTGCATGTGAATCAGACAATTAACCAGGTGTGGGGTGGGCCAAATTCAGGACTGGACGGCGGAAATGATGGTGGCAAAGGCATCACCGACACTCCGGGAGGCATAAAACTGCAAGCCGAGGGACACGATGTACTATACCGAAATATCTGGATAAAGGAATTAGACCTGAAAGATGCAGATACAGATTTTTAAATCATGTATAACCCGGATATAAAATAAAAAAATTATATAATTTTCTGTATAAAAATCAAAACAAAACAATTATGAATCATTGTAAACAAACGCAACCCTATCCGAACAAATTTATTTTCGGAATACGGATACTGTTTTTATCTGTTTTTATTTTACCAACAATTTCGACTGCGCAAAACTCCCATACTCCCTCTCCGGCTGTGGGCAAAGAAAATCCGAATATCCTTTGGGTGTATGTGGAAGATACCAATCCCTGGATGAGCTGCTATGGTGATGAGGTGGTTGAAACCCCAAACATTGATGCACTTGCCGCTACCGGTGTCCGTTTCGATAGAGCGTACATGCCATCGGGCGTATGTTCGCCAACCCGTTCGGCCATCATTACCGGTATGTACGCCACTTCAATCGGTGCGCACGAACATTACAGCTCGTTCTCAGTGTGGCGCGGAAATAAAATGGAAATATGGGATCCCAATCATCTTGGCGTGCGGACACTGCCCGAGATTTTTAAAGCAGCAGGTTACTATACCTTTAACGAAGGAAAAAATCATTACAACTTTGTCTTTTCCGATGAAGATCTTTACGATCACAAGGGAGAAAACGGATTCAAAGGGGCCAAAGACGATTCCGAATGGACCGGCAGAAAAGAGGGGCAGCCGTTTTTTGGACAAATACAACTTACCGGCGGCAAATATCACGATCCACCTGAAACTGTTAATCCGGATGATGTAAGTGTTCCACCCTATTATGTCGACCATGAAGTTTACCGAAAAGAGATTGCACACCATTACAATACCATCCTTAAGCTTGATGAAATACTGGGAGAAATAATCGCCCGGTTAAAAGAAGACGGATTGTATGAAAATACCATTGTTTTCTTTTTTTCCGATCATGGTATGCGCCTCCCAAGGCACAAACAATTTTTATATGAGGGAGGTATCCGTGTCCCCCTGATTGTTGCAGGGCCCGGTATCCCTAAAAACCAGGCCAGAAAAGACCTTGTTAGCGGAATAGATATCAGTGCCACAACCCTAAAGCTGGCAGGAATCGATATTCCTGATCACATGCATGGCATGAATATGTTTGCTGAAGGTTTTCATCGCGAATATGTTGTGGCTACACGCGATCGTTGCGATTACACCATCGATCGCATAAGAGCAGTAGTTACCGGCAGGTACAAGTACATTCGTAATTTTATGACTGACAGACCTTACATGCAACCCAACTACCGGGATGACCGGGAACCCCTGAAATTAATGAGAACCATGTACAAAGAAGGTAAATTGAATGACGTTCAGGCACGTTTTTGGAGTGACGAACGTCCGGCAGAAGAACTGTACGATCTTTGGGAGGATCCGCATGAAACCAACAACCTGATACATTCTTTCAAAAGAGAACACGCTTTGGAGTTGGCCAGGCACCGTGACATTCTGTACAAGTGGATCATCGAAACGGATGACAAAGGACGCTTCCCCGAAACCGATGAATCTCTGAATGCTGTAATTGACCGCTGGGGGGATAAAGCGGTTAACAAAGAATACAAAAGGGTCCGGGAAGAATAGAAGTGAAACAAAAACTCAATAATTAAATCATTTAAACCAGAAAATATGGAAAACATAAAAATCTTTTTTATTACAGCAGTAATGGCAGGAAGCATATCTTTGGTAGCATGCGCCCAAAGCATTTCCGAATTTGAAAAACAAGGTTATACCTCTCTGTTTAATGGCAGCGACCTAACCGGATGGATTGTTCCGGAAGGCGACAACGGACACTGGAACGTTGTGGAAGGAGTGATTGACTACGATGCACAGTCAGAAGCAAAAAAGGATAAAAACCTTTGGTCCGAAAAAGAATATGAAAATTTTCAACTTCATGTGGAATGGCGTTTTACAGGGTATGGCGCCCATCTTTTTAATGTTCCGGTGATTTTACCCGATGGAAGCTATGCAACAGATGCTGAAGGGAAAACATATTATAAGCGTATGCCCAACTCCGATTCAGGAATCCTGTTAAAAGGTGTTGGTCAAACAAATCTCTGGTGCTGGCCGGTAGGATCCGGAGAACTTTGGTCCGTACGGAACAATAAATCTTTACCAGCCGATGTACGCGCCGGAGCAGTGCCTGCTGAGAATGCAGATAAGCCTGTCGGACAATGGAATGCTTTTGATATCACCGTGAATGGGGAGCGGATTACGATTGTAAATAACGGCATTAAAGTGATTGATAATGCATTGTTCCCCGGACTTGATAAAAAAGGACGAATAGGATTACAACACCACGGAGGAATTGATGAAAATACCGGAAAACTGAGAGGAGCCTCCAGCCTGGTGCAGTTCAGAAATATCTGGATAAAGGAATTGTAAAGAGAAATTGCTTAGCATGATAAGCAAAAAATATATAATTTTGCTTATCACAATTAGCAAAAATGGAAAAGCTGTTTATAAAACACAGACAAAAAACAGGCATTATTTCTCTTGATTTTGTGAGGGGTTTGTTGGAACAAATTCATTGGCAGGATCGCTTGATTGGCATAAAAGGAGCCAGAGGAGTGGGGAAAACTACCATGATTTTACAATACATCA
The DNA here is from genome assembly GCA_964486145.1 of uncultured Bacteroidales bacterium. Lineage (GTDB taxonomy): Bacteria > Bacteroidota > Bacteroidia > Bacteroidales > JAAAOM01 > CAZAMT01. The sequence continues at coordinate 807 of CAZAMT010000165.1, read as the reverse complement.
AAAAGAAACTTACCCCAGGTAAAGATAACCTTTACGTGAGTTTGGATGATGTATATTTTGCTGGCAATCGTTTAAACGATTTTGTAGAAGAATTTGTCAAAAATGGTGGAAAATATCTTTTTCTTGATGAAGTACACCGCTATGAAAACTGGTCACAGTCACTTAAAAATATTTATGATGACTATCCTGAATTAAAAGTGGTTTTTACCGGCTCATCCATAATAGATATCATTCAATCCAAGGCTGATCTAAGCCGAAGGGCCATGATTTATCAAATGAAGGGACTATCCTTTCGGGAATACCTTGCTTTAACAGGGGTACTGGAATGGCAGGAATTGACGCTAACCGATATTTTAAACGAGCATGAAAATTTGAGTGCGGAAATTGCAACCAAAATAAAGCCGGTTAAGGAATTTAAGGATTATCTTAAAATGGGTTATTATCCGTTTTTCCTGGAATATCGGGAGACTTATCAACAACGACTGGAGCAAGTGATCCACCTGGTGCTGGAAAATGATATCACCGCTTTAAAACCAGTCAATTTGGAAGGTGTAAAAAAATTAAAACAATTACTTTACGTGTTGTCTACTTCGGTTCCTTTTAAACCTAATATTAGCAAATTAGCTGATAGAACTGGCATTAGCAGAAATAGCCTGGTGCAGTATTTAAATTATCTGAATGAAGCTGAAATACTCAACTTATTATTCCGGGATGCAGCAGGAATAAGCTTATTGCAAAAGCCGGAAAAGATCTATTTTGAAAATCCTAATCTGGCTTTTACTTTAGGAGTTGAGAATACAGAAACAG
>CAZAMT010000164.1:0-8856 GCA_964486145.1 uncultured Bacteroidales bacterium | reverse complement strand
AAATTTTAAACAGATGAAAATGTAATTTACAAATTCAATGTAACTAATAATAAATGCTATGAAAACTACAAATAATCGATTTTTGTTATTGCTTATCCTGAGCTTTTTTATTTTCTCATGCAATAACCCTGCAAAGGAACACCCAAGAATCTTATTGAAAAAAGGTGAAGAGAAAGCCATAAAGAATCAAATTGCTGCAAGTGAAACCTGGGCTAAAATGCATCAGGCAATTATCGACGAAAGTGAAGCAATTCTTGAAATGCAACCTGGCGAAAGAGTGAAAATAGGCAGAAGATTACTTTCATCCTCAAGAGAGTATCTCCGGCGTATTTTTGATTTGTCTTATGCTTACAGAATGACCGGTGACGAACGGTTTATGAAGCATGCAGAAGCACACATGTTAAAAGCCGCTGGTTTTAAAGATTGGAACCCAAGCCATTTTCTTGATGTTGGAGAAATGACGATGGCGCTTGCAATCGGCTATGACTGGCTTTACAGTGAACTGTCAGACGAATCAAAAACAGTAATACGTGACGCGTTAGTAAAAAAAGGAATCGAACCCTCTTTCAATGATGATTATAATTGGTTTTTAGACGCGGAACATAACTGGAACCAGGTTTGTAATGCAGGGATGACCTTTGGTGCATTAGCCATCAAAGAAGATTATCCGGAATTGGCAGATTCAGTCATCAACCGCGCATTTGAGTCAATTCCAAAAGCAATGAAAGATTACCGCCCTGATGGTGCTTATCCTGAAGGTTATGGTTACTGGGGATACGGAACAACATTTAATGTATTGTTCTTAAGTGCAGTTGAGACTTATTTAGAAACAGACAGGGGATTAACTGAAATGCCTGGTTTTCTTAAGACAGGCGAGTTTATGGAAAACATGCTTGCTCCTTCAGAACTTTGTTATAACTGGGGCGATTGCGGAAGCTATGGGAGTTTGAAACCTGCCATGTTCTGGTTCGCCAACAGGAATAACAATCCTTCCTTATTATTTATGGAAAACAAGTTTTTGCAAACAGAGGATTATTCTGATTTTGCAAGAAATCGCGTACTTCCGGCACTCATGATTTGGGGGAAAGATATTCCTTTTGAAGAAATCAAAGAGCCTGATTACAAAATTTGGGTGGGACAAGGAAAAAATCCGGTAGCATTAATGAGAACCTCATGGACTGATCCCAATGCCATATATTTAGGCTTCAAAACAGGTTCTCCTTCTGTAAACCACGGGCATATGGACATTGGTTCATTTATTTTGGAAGCCGATGGTATTCGTTGGGCAATGGATTTTGGCTCTCAAAATTACGAGTCATTAGAATCAAAAGGGATGAGTATTTTCGGTAGAACACAAGATGCCCAGCGCTGGACAATCTTCCGGTTAAACAATTATTCCCATTCCGTTTTAACCATTAACGATTCATTGCAACGTGTAGATGGGTATGCAAAAATTGATAAATATTCAGATGATATTGATTTTATGAATGCTGTTTCTGACATTTCAACGGTTTACAACAGGCAACTGAAAAAGGCCAATAGGGGAGTTGGAATTATCGATAATAGTTATGTGATAATTCGCGATGAAGTTGAGACCTTGGAAAATTCTACTAAAATTCGATGGAACATGGTTACTCCTGCTGAAGTAGAGTTAGACAAAAAATCAGCTCTTCTAAGAAAAGATGGTAAATTGTTGTTCATGAAAGTCCAGGGGCCGGAAAATCTTAAGATGAAAACATGGAGCACGGCGCCAACAAATGATTATGATGCTGAAAATCCCGGAACTATCATGGTGGGGTTTGAATGTGAACTTCCTGCAAATTCGCAAGAGACTTTCCAGGTACTGTTAATTCCTAAAGAGGCTTTAGGCAAGGCAAGTTTTCCAGAGAAAAGGCTAACAGATTGGTAGTACTATTTTCTAACAATCACGATGGAAATTTAGTGTTGAAAAAATAAAGTTTAAAAATTATGAAATATCAATCTTATTCAATTGTAATTCTTCTATTTTTTTTCATTTTATCGTGTGAGCAAAAAGACACAATTTCAAAAGATCCAAGATTAGGCGGCTGGGATTATGCCTGGATGGAAAATGTAAAAAGAGATTTGAATGAAGGCGGGGAAATGTTTTTACCGGCATTCGATCAATTAATTGAAGAGGCGGATGAAGCTTTTGAAGGTGGCGTGTACTCAGTTACTTTTAAGAAAATGCTTCCTCCCAGTAACAATAAACACGATTATATGAGTATGGGGCCTTACTGGTGGCCCGATCCGGAAAAGCCCGACGGATTGCCCTACATCCGGCGCGATGGAGAAGTGAATCCGGAACGAAATGAACTCGACAGTCCTCAAAAAAGTAAAATGATCAACGGAGTACGATCGTTAACGCTGGCCTGGTATTTTTCAGGGAATGAAGCGTATGCGCGAAAAGCAGCAGAATTACTACGGGTTTGGTTTCTTAATCCTAAAACACTCATGAACCCTCACCTTGAGTATGCGCAGGCTATCCCGGGCCGAACTCCGGGGCGTTTCATCGGCGTAATCGATGCCACTTCTTTCCACGAACTGGTGGATGCCATTGCTGTATTGGAGACTTCAGATGCGTTGTCAGATGAAGAAAAAGCCGGAATTCGTACCTGGTTTAAAAAATATTTCCGCTGGCTGGTGGAAAGCGGGCACGGACACAAAGAAGATGATTACAAAAATAACCATTCCGTAGCCTATGATGTGCAGTCTTCGGGAATAGCTTTTTTCATCGGGGATGATGAATTTGCTGCCCGCAAAGTGCGCGAACTACCGAGACGGCGAATTGACCCGATGATTGCCGAAGATGGCAGCCAGCCGCATGAATTGATTCGCACCAAAGCCTTTGGATACTCTGTTGGAAATCTCCGGAACTTTTTCAATGTGGGCGAAAAAGGCTTGAAACTCGAAGTCGATATTTTTGATTATGTAAATGTTGAAGGAGGTTCGCTGCAAAAAGCGCTCGATTATTTAATTGAATACATTGGGAGGGAGGAAGAATGGCCTTATGAGCAAATTTCAGACTGGAAGAAAACTGAAGACCGCCTTGGTCTTTTGGTCCGGCGTGCGGCAAGAATATACGAAAACAAAGAATATCAGCAACTTTGGGAGCAAACGTTTTACGAACGGATGAAAACCAGTTGGAAGTTATTGGTAATTTCCGATTATGTGAAAGAGTGAAAAACAGAAGAATTTAAAATTATGAATAAAATTATTTTAAAATACAACAGAATAATTCCTGCATTTATTTTTCTTGCAGGAGTTTTAGCGATGAGCCTATCTTGTGTGGCACAATATGTTTCAGAATATCCTGTTGTTATCGACGAAACCGACCAAAAAGAAACCATTGTGCAAAAAATTAAAATCGACAGTGTCTGGGCAGGTCATCCCGTTGGTTTTTGTTTGCTTACACACGGCAAAAGGCAATACATTGCCTACTACAATGCCAATAGAAACATGGTGGTGGGGCAGCGGAATTTAAGTGACAATAATTTTGATTTGCATATCATGCCAGCCACCACCCGAGAGGAAGCCGGTGGAACAAGCACAGTGCTCGGGTGGGATAGCCACAATTCAGTTACCCTTGGAATCGATAAAGAGGGCTTCATCCATCTTTCAGGGAATATGCATGTTCATCCATTAACCTATTTCAGGAGCACAAAACCACATGATATTTCAACATTAGTGCAACACTTTGAGATGGTTGGAGAAAATGAAAAAAGGTGTACCTATCCGCATTTTATGCTCACCAAAGAGGACGAGATACTTTTTCATTACCGCGATGGCGGCAGCGGAAACGGCAATGAGATTTACAATATTTACAATTGTGAAACCAAAAAATGGTCCCGCCTGCTCGATTCACCGCTTACCGACGGGCAGGGGTTAATGAATGCGTATCAAACCCAACCAACCGTAATGAAAGACGGCTGGTACCACATGTATTGGGTTTGGCGCGATACTCCCGACTGCTCAACCAACCACGATCTTTCGTACATGAAAAGCCCCGATTTGCAAAAATGGTATGATGCGTTTGCAAATAAAATTCAATTGCCTGCTACAATCGACCAACGATCATTGATTGTTGATCCGATTCCTCCTGAAGGTGGAATTATAAATCTTGCAGCTAAAATGGTTTTGGATGAAGGAAATAATCCGGTTTTTGTTTACCACAAATTCGGTCCGAACGGTAAAACACAATTTTTTACTGCACAATTACAAGGAAAAAAATGGATTTACAAACAAATCACCGACTGGGATTACCGCTGGTATTTTTCAGGAAACGGAAGCATCAACAGCGAGATTCGGTTGAAAGATTTCAAAAAGCGCGACGATGGGTACTACGAATTGGGGTACTGGCATATCAAATACGGAAATGGAACCATCTTGTTAAACGATAAATTTGAAAATGCAGGCAAAGTTCTAAAACCCGAACCATTTAATGCCCGTTTGCAGGTGGAAGGCGATTTTCCCGGTCTCTTGGTTCGTACAAGAGGAGATTTGGGTAAAGCGCCGGAAGAAGATATACGCTATATGTTAAAATGGGAAACACTCAATCGAAACAGGGATGATCCCAGGCCAAAACCCTGGCCCGAGCCCAGCCGGTTGGTTTTGTATAAACTAAAAACCGCCGATTAAGAACTAATTTTTATTACATCAACTAAAAAGAAGATACAATGAGAAGAACAGTTATTTTTTCGTTTGCGCTTATGGTTTTTATTTTCTTTTCAACCTTCTCGTGCCAAAATAAAAAACCAAACGAGAAAACCGGCTTTGTGAAAGAAAATGTTGATTTTGCGGACCAGCAGTATGGAATGATGACCCGGCAAATGGAAGATTCCGGAAAAATTCTTAATCCGCGCTGATTATTGTTTTCTGGAAGCGTTGAAAAGAAAACGTGATTTGGAACAGTAATTATCTTCCCAGGGTTCAACTTTGAAAAACGAATTATTATGAATACGAAAATTATTTTCTCATTAGTTATTATTCTGGTTTTTTCAGGATCAGTTTTTGCCCAAAACTGGCGTGAATTAAAAACGGTGGAAGATGTATGTGATGCTTATCCTGAAAAAATGAAATCCATGCTTAACCAGTTTGATTTGGAATATCCGGGACTGGATAAAGTAAAAAAAGCTTACGACTCGGGTAAATTAACCGAGGCGTGTGAATATCTTCTATATTATTACCGTAAGGGCAATACTGCTGAATATTTAAGAAAAGAGTTGCCTGAAAAAACGAATAAAACAGAAGCCCGGGCCGATACCATTCTGAAAAATGTTTTTGTGGTTCAAAATGTGAGCGGAAAGGTTCCGTGGGGCGATGATGGACACCGCGACTGGTACTACAAAGGTCCTAACAACGACCGCGAATGGGCCTGGCTTTCCAACCGGCACAGCCAGCTAAGGCATGTTTTCAATGTATATATTGAAACAGGAAATCCGAAATACGCCATTTATATCGACGAATTTCTGCGCGATTTTATTATTAAAAGTATGCCCTATCCGGCTCAAAAAAGCGGCGAATCAATATGGCGCGGACTGGAAGTGGCAGCCCGGGCAAAAGTGTGGAGTCGGATATTTTATGGCATGTTAAACAGTGAATACCTGTCTCCTGCAACACGGCTCCTCATGTTGAGCAGCTTGCCCGATCATGCCCACTACAACCGTAATTTTCATGGCGGGAACAACTGGCTGACCATGGAAATATCGGCACTGGCCACGGTTGCCGCCAACTGGCCCGAACTTAAGAAATCGCAGGAATGGCTGAATTATGCCGTTGAAACCATCAGCGAAAGCATGAAAGGCCAGGTTTATCCCGATGGCGTGCAAACCGAACTCACTTCGCATTATCATAACGTAGCTATGCGAAATTTTGTGCTGTTTAAAGATATTTGCGACACGGCAAACTATCAGCTTCCCGGTTTTTTTGATGAAACCATTGAAAAAATGTACAGTTACATTGCTCATGTTGTACGCCCAGATGGATACCGCATTTTAAACAACGACGGCGACAGGGGAAGCGATGTGGAACTGATTTTGGAAGGCGCAGAGAAGTATAATTACCCGGAATGGGAGTACATAGCAACAAATGGAGAAAAAGGAGTTGAACCGGCTGACGGACCTTCGTATTTTTATCCCTGGGCAGGGCATCTGGTTTCGCGAAGTGGTTTTGATGAAAATGCCCAGTGGTCGTTTTTTGATGTGGGCCCGTGGGGAAGCGGGCACCAGCACAACGACAGATTGCATCTTTCCATCGCAGCTTACGGAAAGGATTTGCTTGTGGATGCCGGACGTTTTGCCTACACGGGCGAAGTTGCCCGGAAATTCCGTGGCTATGCCAAAGGAACCCAGGGCCACAATACAATAATGATAGATGGAAAAGGACAGATGCCGGGGGTGAGGGTAGCGGAAAAACCGCTCACCGAAAATCATTTCAAAATTACATCTGAATACGATTATGCCTGGAATTCATTTGATCAGTATTACGATTTGAAAAATATCAAACATACCCGTTCGCTGATGTATGTTCGCGGAGAATTTTGGGTTGTTGTGGATAAAATTGAAACACGACAGCCACGGAATATCGAAACGCTTTGGCACTGGCACCCGGATTGTAAAATTGAAACTGATGATTCAGGAATAATCTCAACGATTAACAAAAAAGGCAATTTAAAGGTAATGCCGGTTGAAAAAATCAATTGGGAAGTTAAAGTAATTGAAGGGCGGGAAGAACCTGAAATTCAGGGGTGGTACAGCGAAGAGTACAACAAGTTTGAGCCCAATAAGGCGGTTATTCATTCAACAAGAATCGATGGGGATGAAACGTTTGTATGGTTGCTGTTGCCTTCAGAAAAAAAGGCACCCAAAACAAGCGCAGAAATAATTTCAGAAAACGAAAGCGGAATACAAGTAAAAGTAACAAACAGGGAAAAAGCAACCTGGAATCTAACTATTCCTTTTTCTGACAGTAATAAAACGAAATTTGATTTTACCCAATAAATCTGCTGGAGGAGGTTGAAAAGAAAACAGTAACTTTAACGCTAACGAAAATTGAATAATAGTATGAAACAAATTTTAGCATTTTTACTGACTTTTGTTTTGGCTTTTTCTGTTAAGGCACAATCGCTTAACAACACCAAATTTGATGGCTACAAACCCATCTGGTTTGAACTCGGACAAAAATACGCCAACGGCGACAAATATTCCGGCGCACTCGGAACCTACACGGCCAAGCACGTTCCGTTGGCCATTTATTCAGAAAAGGCCGATAAAACATTTTTTGTTTATGGTGGAACAAAATCGGAGGATGAACGCTACCTGCTCTGTATGATTGGTGAATACAACCATGCAACAGAAATGGTCTCCAGTCCGACGGTTGTTTGTGATAAAAAGGGCGTGGATGATCCCCACGACAATCCTTCCATAATGATTGATGACGAAGATTACATCTGGGTGTTTGTCAGCGGTCGTGGCAGGACCCGGCCGGGCTTTAAATTCAAAAGTAAAAAGCCGCTGAACATCGATGAGTTTGAACAAATCACAGAAGAGGAAATGACCTACCCGCAGCCCCGGAATACTGATTTGGGTTATTTTCATTTTTTTACCAAATACACCGGTGTGCGCCAGTTGTATTTTGAAACCAGTCAGGATGGGGTGAACTGGACTGATGACAAACTGCTGGCGGCTATTCCCGTTAATGAAGGGGAACGGTCGGGTCATTACCAAACCAGCAACATGTTTGGCGGCAGAATTTTAGGCACTTTTTTTAACCGCCACCCCAACGGGATTGTCGATCGCAGGACCGATTTGTATTACGTGCAAACTGCCAATCTGGGAAAAACATGGACAACCGTTGATGGAAAGAAGCTTGAAATCCCATTGACGGAACAAGCTTCGCCTGCACGGGCTGTCGATTATGCATCGCAAAGTAAAAACTTGTATCTGAAAGACATGGATTTTGATGCTGAAGGAAATCCGGTTTGCCTTTACATTCGAAGTTACGGACACGAACCGGGACGAAGAAGCGCGCCCTACGAATGGTGCGTTACAAAATGGGACGGAGAAAATTGGAAAACTTCAGTGGTAACCGAATCCGATCACAACTACGATATGGGAAGTATTTTTATTTCGGTCGATGATTGGAAAATTGCAGGGCCTACCGGGGCAGGGCCTCAAAAGTGGGGCGTTGGCGGCGAACTGGCGATTTGGAAATCAGTTGACAAAGGAGCAACCTGGAACAAAGAAAAACAGTTGACCAAAAACAGTGAAATGAACCATTCGTATGTTCGCAAGGTGGTTAACGGAAAAGCGCCGTTCTGCTTTTTCTGGGCCGACGGGCATTCGCACGAATTCAGCAAATCGCAACTTTACTTTGGCGATTTTGATGGAAATAGCTGGCGGCTGCCGTATGACATGAAGAATGATTTTGAAAAGCCGGAGAAGTTAAACATGAAGTAATTACAACAGCTATCTTTTAAAAAAATATAACCAATGAAAAACTATTTGCAAATCACTGTTTTAGTTTTCCTTTTTTTGTTTTCCAACTGCTCTTTTAATCGGAGCAAAAATTCAGAAAAGGTTGAAAGGCCCAACATCGTGCTGCTGATCTCCGATGATCAAAGCTGGACCGATTACAGTTTTACCGGGCACGCACACATTCAAACGCCCCGGATTGACAAACTTGCAGCCCAGGGCTTGACGTTTACTCACGGTTACACCACTGCGCCACTTTGCAGTCCGGCACTGGCTTCCATTGCTACCGGTTTGTACCCGTACCAGCATGGAATTTTGGGCAACGACCCGGTTTTTTCGTCGGCAGAACGAAAGTATTCTGCTGAAT
>CAZAMT010000163.1:0-8860 GCA_964486145.1 uncultured Bacteroidales bacterium | reverse complement strand
AAATTATTTTGTCTAAACGTGTAGATGATTGCGTCGTGAATGCTGAAAAAATGAAGATGGACGCGTTATATAAAAAACTGAAAAAGGCATACGCTGAAGATAACCTTACGCAAATCAGCGCCTGGATTATTGATTTGTATAAAAATAAACAGTTTCTCAAAATCCGTAAGCTTTCAGAAGTATTGTCCGAGTATCTGAGTATCAATTCGAACGAAAGCATGAACCGCTGCTTTTCAAAGCTAATTGCCACCTATCATCCCGATAAAGGAAATTATTACAGGCAGGAAATTGAGAACATCTACCATAGCGGAAAACCGGAAGACCTGGAGCAGTTTAATCATATTTTTATCTTTCAGAACAAAGAACAAATAACAACGATTGAAAACCAATCAGTAGATATCGGATTTGAATATGAATACGAATATGTTTGGGATTATGAAGCTGAAGGTTATCAATATTTTAATGATATGGACGATGAAGATTATGGAAGCGATTCCATATTTTTCAATGAACCGATCAATGATGGCACTTTTTACTCAGCAGTAAAACGCAAAATTTACGGTAATATGGAAATCGATCTGCCGGCCTACTACTTAGAAGATTTTGAAGAAATAGGTATGGCTGATTATGAAATCGAAAACCTGGATGGTATTGAACACTGCATACATGTTACCAAACTGGACTTATCAGGAAATAACCTGTCAGATATAACCGATTTATGCCAGTTAAAGCAACTGGAAGAACTATACATTTCAGGCAATCAAATTTATGAAATCACTGCACTTGGTTATTTAAAAAAGCTTCGATTTATCGATCTTTCCTATAATTCCATTGATGATCTTTCACCTGTTCTCCAACTTGATGGCTTGCAGTACATAAACGTTGTTGGCAATCATATTCCGGAATCACAACTTCAAATGCTAACCGAAAAAAATGTATTAATTGTTTCATAGAACCACCATGAACGATATTTAACCAACCCCATATGATCGATGTAAGTAATTTATGCGTCAGTTACAACGAACAACCTGTATTCAAAGATGTGTCGTTTAGGCTCGATCAGGGAGAAAAAATGGTCATCGCCGGAAAATCAGGTAGTGGCAAAACAACCATGTTGCATGCATTGCTTGGCTTTGTAAGTTATTGTCGTGGATCCATTACCATCAATGGTAAACCCCTTTTAAAAAATAACATCTCTTTCATCCGTGAAATTACTTCTTACATGCCACAGGAAGCAGTATTTCCAAAGGTTTCTGTTAAATCATTACTTTTTGACCCTTTTCGCTGGAATAAAAACAAAGCAATTGTTCAGTCAAATCAAAAGGTATATCAGTATCTACAGCGATTGAAACTACCCGAAAACATTTTGGAAAAGGATTTGAACGAAATCTCCGGTGGACAAAAACAACGATTATTGCTTCTGTCCATACTCCTTTTAAACAAAAAAATCCTTATTCTTGATGAACCAACATCTTCGCTGGATGAAGAAATTTCAAATGAAATCAGAGAATACCTGATACATGAACTTGATAAAACAATACTTATTTCAACCCATGACAGCACCTGGAAAAAATATGTTGATAAAACCCTTGAATTAGATTAAATAAAATCAACATGGATATTACAGACATTCATTGGATGGATCTTATGTTGGGTTATGGATTGCTTGTTTTGCCCATACTCATATTTTGGTACTATGAAACCGGGTTGGTGAAGGAATCACTCATTGCCATTGTTCGGATGACCATCCAATTAATTATCATTGGCTTATACCTTGAATTTATTTTTGAAACAGATTCTGTTTTATTAAATATCGGTTGGGTAATTCTCATGATTACCGTAGCAACCTATACCGTAAGCACAAGAAGCGAGCTCAACAGGAAATACTTTCTCTTACCCGTTTTGCTGGCAACATTGGGAACCATCATGATTGTTGATGCCTTTTTTCTTGGTTTTGTAATAAAACTCGAAAACGTTTTTACGGCCCGGTATTTCATTCCCATTACCGGAATGATCCTCGGTAATATTTTAAAAAGTAATATTATCGCACTCAACAGTTTTTACGGAGATTTGCACGGCAATATGTCATATTACCATTATGCTTTGGGGAACGGGGCCACGCGTTCGGAAGCATTAAAGCCTTTCATGAGGAAATCATTGAAACAAGCATTTAATCCAACCATTGCAACCATGGCTGTGGTAGGTATCATTTCACTGCCGGGCATGATGACCGGTCAAATATTGAGCGGAAGTGATCCCAACCTGGCCGTAAAATACCAAATCATGATCATGATTACCATTTTTGTAACAGGAACCGTTTCAACCTGGCTCACCATAAAAATCGCCAATACATTTGTATTTGATGATTTTGATAATCCGGTAGATAAACTGATCAGGGAAACAAAATAACTTTCCGGTTACTTTGGCAATTGCTCAAGGGCTTTATCGATTCTGAAAAGGGTCTCTTCTTTTCCGATAACTTCGATAATATCAAAAAGATGAGGTCCCTGCGGTGCTCCAACGATGGCCAGCCGGAGAGGGTTCATCACTGCACCGAAACTTATCTCACCGGATTCAATGTAATGTTTCACCGCCTCTTCTGTTGAAGATGAATCAAACGGCTCTGTGTTGGACAGGATGTGACGCACTTCATTGATATGTTTTGGTGTATCTTCTTTCCAACGCTTTTTCACCGTTTTTGGATCATAACCTTCCGGTGGTTTAAAAAAGTAAAAACCCTGTTCCCAAATTTCTTTTACAAACGTGGCTCGTTCTTTTAATAAATCAACAACCCTGATCACATATTGCAAGTCCTTATCAACATTATGTTTCTTTAGTTCCGGTAACAATTGTTTTGCAAGTGCCTCCGTTGTTTGTTTTTGCAAGTACTGGTGATTAAACCACCGGGCTTTTTCAGGATCAAATCGTGAACCTGCCTTTCCTACTCTTTCAAGATCAAAAATCTCCATCAACTCTTCCATGCTGAAAAGTTCCTGGTCCGTACCCGGATTCCATCCCAACAGGGACAGCATGTTCACAACTGCTTCCGGGTAATATCCATCCTCCCTGAATCCTGCAAATATTTCGCTGTTTGCTGTTTTCCATTCGATCGGGAATACCGGAAAACCCATTTTATCACCATCACGTTTGCTTAGTTTTCCCTTTCCGGTTGGCTTTAAAATTAACGGTAAATGGGCAAATACAGGCATCTCCATTTCCCATCCAAAAGCCTTGTAAAGCAATACATGCAGTGGCAATGAGGGTAGCCATTCCTCACCCCGGATGACATGTGTTATTTTCATCAGATAATCATCTACAACATTCGCAAGATGGTATGTTGGTAAGCCATCCGCTTTAAATAAAATTTTATCATCAACGGTTGATGACTGCACTTTTACTTTCCCCCTCACCATGTCATCCATTACCACCTCTTTGTCATCAGGCACCTTAAAGCGTATCACATATGGAACTCCGGTGGCCAGCATATCGTCCACATCCTCCGGGGGCATACTGATAGAATTTTTCATGGCCATTCGGTTATGCACTCCATAGGCAAATGTTTTACCATCTTTTTCCAATTCCAGCCTCTTTTGATCGAGATCCTCAGGTGAATCAAACGCGTAGTATGCTTTATCATTTTTCAGAAGTTCATCCGCATACTTCCTGTAAATGGGTTTCCGTTCCGACTGTCGATAAGGCGTGTGATCTCCGCCAACGGTAATTCCCTCATCAATTTCAATTCCACACCATTTCAATGATTCAATAATATATTCCTCTGCACCTGTAACATACCTTGTTTGATCTGTATCTTCGATTCTTAAAACAAATGTGCCATTATTTTTCCTGGCAAACAGATAATTAAACAAAGCCGTACGAACACCACCAATGTGCAAAGGACCGGTAGGACTTGGTGCAAAACGCACGCGTACTTGATCTGACATAGTTTAATATATTTTGATAATACAACAGTTAAAATCCGCTTTTAATTTACGGCGCAAAGATAAGAAAACAAAGGTCAAACAAACAGGAAGGAGGAAGAACGTGTGCTGATGTGCTGTAATATATCATTTTTTAAATATATCGGGATTAATACCTTCGAATAGAAATCAACATTACAACACCAAATTATGAGTGAAAACATTCTCGTCATAGGAGCTGCCGGGCAAATTGGTTCTGAACTTGTGCCGGAGCTTCGAAAAATATATGGAAATTCTCATGTGTTTGCAACAGATATTAAAGATGTTACGGGCGAACTAAAAAATAACGGTCCGTTTCATTTACTTGATGTAATGGATGACAAACATTTGATTCACTTTGTGATTCGCCACAAAATAACGCAAATCTATCATCTCGCTGCTGTACTTTCAGGAAATGCGGAAAAATTACCAACCCAGGCCTGGCATATCAATATGGAAAGCCTGATGAACATACTGGAAGTTGCCAAAATGGTGGATGAGGTAAAAAAAGTGTTTTGGCCCAGTTCGATTGCTGTATTCGGAGCAACAACACCACACCAGAATGCTCCCCAACTCACTGTAATGGAGCCAAGTACCGTTTACGGCATAAGTAAACTTGCGGGTGAACGATGGTGTGAATACTATTTTAAAAAATACAATATTGACGTTCGCAGCCTGCGCTATCCGGGATTGATAAGTTACAAAACCGAAGCCGGTGGTGGCACAACCGACTGGGCCGTTGAAATCTTTTACGATGCCATTTTACGAAAGCATTACGAGTGTTTTTTAAATTCCCAAACCAAACTTCCCATGCTTTTCATGCCTGATGCAATCAATGCCACCGTGAGTCTTATGGAAGCAGAACGCTCGCAAATCCGTATTCATTCGGCTTACAATATCACTGGAACAAGCCTTTCACCGGAAGATGTTGCAATGGAAATTAAAAAACATATCCCTGAATTTAGCATCAATTATAAGCCCGACTTTCGACAGGAAATCGCGGAAACCTGGCCGGAAAGCGTGGATGACTCATTTGCCCGCAATGGCTCCGGATGGCAACCTAAATTTGATTTACCTGCAATTACAGAAACCATGCTAAATGAAATACGCAAAAAATTCAACCCCAAATAAAGTGATTGGTTATTAAATTAAAGACATAAAAAAAATATTGCCTTATGTATGGAAAAATAAAAGACCACCTGCAGCAAGAACTTCAAACAATCAAAGATTCAGGATTATATAAAGAAGAGCGCATCATAACCAGTCCCCAGGGTGCTGAAATTGAAGTATCAGCCGGCGAAAAAGTGTTAAACTTTTGTGCGAATAATTATTTAGGCCTCTCTTCACATCCGGCGTTAATTGAAGCCGCCAAAGAGGCACTTGACAGCCATGGATACGGAATGTCCTCTGTTCGTTTTATCTGCGGAACTACTGATTTACATAAAACCCTTGAAGAAAAAATATCGGATTTTTTTGGTACAGAAGATACCATTTTATATGCCGCGTGTTTTGATGCAAATGGTGGTGTATTTGAACCACTGTTAACTTCCGAAGATGCCATTATTTCCGACAGCCTCAATCATGCTTCCATCATTGATGGCGTGAGGTTGTGTAAGGCCCAGCGGTACAGGTATGCCAATGCAGATATTTCCGATCTGGAAGAACAATTGAAAAAAGCCCGGGACCAACGATTTAAAATCATCGTTACCGATGGCGTATTCTCCATGGACGGTAATGTAGCACCGATGGCTGAAATATGCAGACTGGCTGATAAATACGATGCCATGGTTATGGTAGACGAATGTCATTCAGCCGGAGTGGTGGGACATACAGGCCGGGGTGTTACCGAATTGTTCAACTTACGCGGACAGGTGGATATCATCACAGGTACCCTTGGAAAGGCTTTTGGCGGTGCCATTGGCGGTTTTACTACCGGGAAAAAGGAAATTATTGAAATGCTTCGTCAACGTTCCCGTCCATATTTATTTTCAAATTCACTCCCTCCGATGATAGCTGCAGCGGGTATTAAAATGTTTGATATAATGGTTGAAACCAATGAGCTTCAGGAAAAACTGCATCAAAACACCGCTTATTTTAAGGAAAAAATCCAAAAAGCAGGATTTGACATTAAAAAAACTGAGTCAGCCATTGTTGCGATCATGCTTTATGATGCAAGGTTATCACAGGATTTTGCGGCCCAACTTTTAGAAAAAGGCATCTACGTGATTGGTTTTTACTATCCGGTTGTACCAAATGGCCAGGCCAGGATCCGGGTTCAACTTTCAGCAGCCCACTCGAGAAATGACATTGACAAAGCATTGCAGGCATTTATCGATATCGGTAAGGAATTAAAGGTTATCCTGTAGCCACCGGACGTGACCATTTTTAAATAAAAATCTGGTTGTAGTTTGATACTACAACCAGTGAATAGTCTTTTAATCTGTCAAAACCTTCCCGGTCATTTCTTTTGGAACTTCGTAACCCATAATGGTTAGCATGGTGGGAGCCACATCTGCAAGAATCCCATCTTTTATGGTTTTGTATGTGTTATCAACAAGCACGCACGGAACGGGATTCAACGAATGGGCTGTATTTGGACTACCATCGTCATTAACTGCATTATCTGCATTCCCGTGATCGGCTATAATAAGCGCTGAATAACCATTATCAACGGCTGTATCAACCACTTCACCGACACATTGATCGACTGTTTCTATAGCTGATCGAATGGCGTCATAAATTCCTGTGTGCCCAACCATATCACCATTCGCGAAATTTAGGCAGATAAAATCAAATTTTTGCTGTTTTAAGGCTTCCACTACTTCATCTTTCACCTTCGGAGCGCTCATTTCCGGCTGCAAATCGTAAGTAGCTACTTTGGGTGATTGTATTAAAATACGCTCTTCGTTATCAAATTCAGCTTCACGGCCCCCGGAGAAAAAGAAGGTAACATGCGCGTACTTTTCGGTCTCGGCAATGCGTAACTGCTTTTTCCCTGCTTTCGCAATGATCTCACCCATGGTATTTTCAACATTCTGTTTACTGAATGCGACATGTACATCTTTGAAATTTTTGTCGTAGGTAGTCATGGTAATGTAATGCAAAGGCATTGTTTTCATGTCATGCTCGGGCATATCCTGTTGTGTGAGCACTGTAGTCATCTGGCGTAAACGGTCGGTCCGAAAATTAAAACAAAACACAACATCCCCCTGGTTTATTGTTCCAAGCGGACTACCATTGTCATCGGTCATCACTACCGGTTTAATAAATTCATCTGTAACATTCTCTTTGTAAGAATCTTCGATGGCTTGAAGGACATCTTTGCAGGGTGTACCTTTTCCTTCCACCATCAGGTCGTAGCCCAGCTTGATCCTTTCCCACCGTTTGTCTCTGTCCATGGAATAATACCTGCCAATCAAGGAAGCTATTTTGCCATTTGAATGTGCAAGATGATCCTGAACTTCTTTAACAAAGCCATAACCACTTTTTGGATCGGTATCCCTTCCATCGGTAATGGCATGAATGAATACGTTATTCAAACCATAATCTTTTGTGATATCGCATAGCTTGTACAGATGGTTGCTCATGGCATGTACTCCCCCGGAACCAATCAAGCCAATGAAATGTACATTTTTATTGTTTTCTTTGGCATAGGAAAAAGCATTGGAAATAACTTCATTTGAAGCAATGCTGTTGTCTTCGATGGCTTTATTTATCCGAACCAGATCCTGGTATACAACCCGACCTGCACCAATATTCAGGTGCCCGACTTCCGAATTACCCATCTGTCCTTTGGGCAATCCAACATCTTCTCCGGAAGTAAGTAATCTGGAATGAGGATATTCATTTATAATACGATCCATTTGAGGTGTATTGGCCTGGTAAACTACATCACTTTTGGTATGATTACCTTCCCCCCATCCATCTAGAATAATTAGAATTGCTTTTTTGTTCATAACTCTTTTAATTGGAATGTTTTGAAGTATCTTAAATAATCGGCAAAGATACGTTTTCCGTTGGAACAGGAAACAAAAAGTAAATTATTCACAAAGAATTAATATGTACCGTCTACCAGAATTTACCAAACCAGAACTGAACACCTTCCATAATCATTTCAATAGCAATGGTACCGGCAATCATAGCAGTTATACGACCAGATATCTCGATGTATCTTTGCACCAGCTCTTCATTTTTTCTGTGCAACTGGTCGTAAATTTTTTTAAGGACAATCATTACGGCGAGGGAAATAAATACGGATATCAGGATTGAAATTACCGATTCAATGGCATTCAATTGTTTCCCGATGATCACCGCGTAACTGATGGTTCCAGGTCCGATAAGAACAGGCATGGCAATGGCTCCGGCAATATATTTTGATTCACCCCGCAAGTCTTCAATGGCAGAACGCCCTTTAAATACAAACTGAATACCTATAAGCAAAAAAATAATACCTCCAAATATCTGGAAAGATGCAAATTCAGCCTGAATTATTTTATCAAAAATGGCAAAACCCAAAACGGCGAATACAACAAAAACCAGAACACTTATTAAACCAGCCCTAAACAAAACATTACGGAACCGCCGGTAAGAGAGCTTCTCCATGACATCAATCAGGTAAACGATAACCAGGAAAGGATTTAACAAAACCAGCAGGAACAGGGATGACTGTAAAATATCGGCCATAGGAAATCAGCTATTAAGTTTTGGATTTTAACTCGTTTTTCAATAAAATGTTGCAAAGTTAGAAAAATCCTTACGACAGCCAATGAAACAAAAATCAAGGTTATTGAAACCTAAGTTGAGCGGAACCTTTAGCTCATGACCGAAGGGAATAATCGCTCAATTTGGGTGAAAAAGAATAATAACAACTCGATGTGTGGTGTTAATCCTCGGTATTTATTTAA
>CAZAMT010000162.1:0-8971 GCA_964486145.1 uncultured Bacteroidales bacterium | reverse complement strand
CGCACAATGATTAAAAAGTGTGGCACACAATCAGACTGGTCACAACTTTTAAACACAAGAAATATGATTAATTTTCTTTCAAAAATGATGATAAAATAAATAAGATTATAGTAAATATAATTAAAAAATGCAGAGACAAGGTATATTTTGCCGTGTATTTAAATGAAAGGCTTAAAAAAAATGGTCCTACGGCACTTCCTGCAACGACCCAACTTAAAGAAAACCCGCTGATTGCCCCCAAATGTTTTGTTCCATAAAGCTTTGGCCAGGTAACAGCGATGAGGGTGCCAAACATGCCAGTAGAGATACCGTTGCCGAGAATTAAAATTTTATAAAATAACGAATTTTGAAGGTACAAAACGGAGATCATGCTTAACAGTAAACCCAGGATAAGTGTCATTAGAAGGTATTTCAAGGGAATATAATCACTCAACAAGCTTCCGGCAAAATGAAAAGCAACCGATATTAATGCAGCAGGCAGAAATATGGATATTGCTGTTTCTTTGGATAAACTCGCGATATCAAATATGGAAACAACATGAAATGTAAATGCCGTGACAAACAAGCCCGAAAGAAACAGACCGAGATTAAACATCCAGAACGAATACGTCCGAATGGTTTCAGCCAAAGTGAAATTACGGACCTGCTGCTTTTTAACAGCGTTGTCAGAACCGGCATTAGCCACAGGCAGACCATCGGGTTTTTGATTGCATTCAAACGGGTCATCCCTGAAAAATAAAAAAGCAAATACCGTGAATCCCAATAAAATCAGTGCAATGTTCATCCAGGCCAGGCGCCAATTGGATGCTTCAATAAGATCATTAAAATAACGGGGAGCGTAAGAAAATCCAAAAGAGATCATAATACCCAGTATACCATTGGCAAGCCCGCGATAGCGGTCAAACCATTTCATAACCATGTTTCTTGATACCATGGTTAATATACCCTGACCAAACAGGCGGAGCAAGAAAAATGAAAGTGTAACAACAATCATTGTAACCGCAACAGAATGCACATCAAGCAGATTCTGTATGAAAAAAATAACATGATCAATTTGAGATAAAAGGACCAGTACGCCTGCAAGAAAGAGGGCAGATACGCTGGCCATCAACCTTGCCCCCATCCGGTCATAAAAAATTCCGGCAAACGTCATTATAAGGGCACTGAGCCCTGTTCCCAGCATGTAGGCGACACTCAGGCTTGTTCTTGATATTTTCAATGCATCAATAAGTTTATCAGTAAAAACAGATACCCCGACAGTCTGTCCCGGCACACTCATAATAACACCAATGATACCGGCAATCAAAACAACCCATCCATAGAAAAATGGAAAGATACCCGGTTTGAAAGGGAAGTTTACAATTTGCTTGTTTATCCGTTGTATCATCAATGTGCTCTTTATAAAAGAAAGAGCCGCAAAGATAAAAAGAAGATGAACTGGATAATGAAATATCCGCGTAAAATCAAATTATCCACGTAAATCTTGTATTTATTCATAAAACTGACAAGAATAATTGTTATAAAAAACCATACAATGTAATTTTGAAAAGGAATAATTCCTCCATGCCACTGCCAGTAATCCAGTTCCATTGCAACCGGTTCCATAACGAAATCGAATACAACAACCAAAAGACCGGATAATATAATGGAAGCTAAACCTGTACTGATTTTTTTTGCAAGGTTATAGCCACCAAGGATAAGAATGATCCAATTCAGACCAATGACCAGTGGCACTCCCAAAACCTTTACATTCATGGTATCACCGTAATGATAGTTTCCAAAAACATGACCTGTTTTAACCCCAACAATTTCAAGACTGACCGTGAAAACAAATGCTCCAATAAGCCATGAGACAAACGATTTTTGTGGATTCAAATAAATAAGCCATGCCAAAATACCGATATTAACAAGGAGTAACTGCGGTTCTGTGAGTTTTAGTGCAAGGCCTTTAAAAGATGGTAAAACATGGATCATAATTCCCACGGAATAAAAAATTGAGAGTATGACGAGGGCATGAATATTTTTCAATTTTATCATTGATATATGTTTAAACATTGTTTAAAAATATTGAACAAAAATCAATTTGTATTGTTTTCCACTTACAAAAAAACAAGTATTTTATTATAAAGCAGCATTCGTCTGTAATAAAACCTCAACATGAATAAGAAGACAGCGATTATAGGTTCTGGTTTCTCCGGATTATCTGCGGCAGTTGCCCTTGCGTCTCAGGGTATGGAAGTTGAAGTATTTGAAAAGAACGAGAAGGCAGGAGGCCGTGCACGCAACTTTTCAGCGGATGGATTTACATTTGACATGGGGCCAACATGGTACTGGATGCCTGATATTTTTGAAAGTTTTTTTAAGAAATATGGCCATACCGTAAGTGATTTCTATGAACTCAAAAGAATAGATCCGTCTTACCGGATGTTTTTCGGGAAAGATGATTTTTTTGATGTACCGGCAAATCTCGATGAAATATACAATTTGTTTGATTCGATTGAACCAGGAAGCAGCAAAAACTTACGTAAATTTTTAAAGGATGCGGAATTCAAATACAATATTGGTATAAATGAAGTCATTCATAAACCATCAAAATCAATTTTTGAGTTTATGGAACCAAAGTTGCTTTCAGGATTATTCCGGCTTGATTTTTTCCGTTCCATTTCATCTTATGTTTCTGAAAATTTCAGTAATTTTAAACTTCAGAAATTGCTCGAATTTCCTGTTTTGTTCCTGGGTGCCACCCCTCAAAAAACACCCGCCTTGTACAGTCTAATGAATTATGCTGATATTGTTTTGGGTACATGGCATCCGATGGGTGGGATGTATAAGGTTGTTGAAGGTATGCAACAGTTGGCAGAATCTTTTGGAGTTAAATTTTATTTTAATGCCCCGGTAAACAAAATCAACGTGAATAACGGTAAAGTAAATCATGTTTTGGTAAATGAAAAGCAACATACCTCAGATTATCTGGTTGCATCGGGAGATTATAATCACATCGAACAAAGCCTGATGGATACTGAGTACAGAAATTACAGCAAAAATTACTGGGAAACACGTGAGATGGCTCCGTCAGCTTTATTGTTTTACATTGGTTTAAATAAGAAAGTGAAGAATCTGTTGCATCATAATTTATTTTTTGATACGGATTTTGCAAAACATGCGAAAGAAATTTATGAACATCCGCGATGGCCAAATGATCCGGCTCTCTATGTGTCCTGTTCCTCCAAAACAGATCCCGCTGCGGCACCAGAAGGATATGAAAACTTAATCGTGCTAATACCGGTAGCTCCGGGTTTAACCGATACCAGTGAAATTAAAGAAAAATACTTCAATATAGCCATTGAGAGGATAGAGAAGATAATTGGCGAATCATTGCGTGATAACATTATTTTTAAAAGATTTTACGCGCAATCTGATTTTATTGCTGATTATAATTCGTTCAGGGGCAACGCCTATGGCCTTGCCAACACGTTGAGGCAAACAGCTTTTTTAAAGCCAAAAATGCACAACCGAAAGGTAAAAAACCTGTTTTATGCAGGTCAGTTAACCACTCCCGGACCGGGTGTTCCCCCAACCATTGTTTCAGGACAGGTTGCGGCTCAACAAATATTGCGAGATACAGGTACGTATAAACAAAAAAAGTCGTTGAAAAATGAAAGAGTTGTTCGACACAGTATCGCTTAAAACCAGTAAGATTATAACAAAATCTTACAGTACATCTTTTTCAATGGGAATCAGGTTTCTGAATCACAAATTTCATAATCCCATTTATGCAATCTATGGATTTGTTCGATTGGGCGATGAAGTTGTAGATACATTTCATGGTTATGATAGGCAAAAACTGTTTCAGGAATTTCTCAGGGATGTGGACAATGCTATAAATGACGGGATAAGCCTGAATCCAATTTTGAATAGCTTTCAGCATGTGTATCATAAATATGGTATTAACAGGGAGCTTGTGGATTTATTTCTGAATAGCATGGAGATGGATTTGCAAAAGAAAAAGTACGATAATAAAGGATACAAAGATTATATTCTGGGATCGGCCGAGGTGGTTGGTCTCATGTGCCTGAAAGTGTTCTGTGAAGGCAACGATGAGCTGTATATCAAATTAAAACCATATGCAATGAGCCTGGGCTCTGCATTCCAAAAAATTAATTTTTTAAGGGATTTGAATGCAGATTTTTATAACCTGGGGCGCACATATTTTCCAAATGTGGATCTGAACAATTTCAATAAAATGGTAAAGCGGCAGATTGAAGATGACATTGAAGAAGACTTCAAACATGGTCTGGAAGGAATACGAATGTTACCCAGCAGTGCAAGGTTCGGAGTGTATATGGCCTATATATATTTCCATGGGTTGTTTACTAAAATTCGCAAAACAACACCAGCGAAAGTGATGAAAAAGAGAATACGAATTTCCAACCCACGCAAGTATTTGCTTTTCTTAAATTCATATGTCAGGTTTAAATTTAATTTAATTTAAATAAACCATTACAAAGCTTGTTTTGTTACGATTATAGAAATAAATAATTACTTAAATCGATACAAATGATGTCATGGATATTAATTGCAAGTATTGTTATTCTTACATTTATATTTATGGAGTTTACCGCGTGGTTTACTCATAAATATGTGATGCATGGGTTTTTGTGGGTGTTGCATAAAGATCATCATCGACCTCACCGCAATAAGCTTGAAAAGAATGATTTGTTTGCTTTAATTTTTGCTATGCCCAGTATTGTTCTGATTATCATTGGTTCA
This sequence comes from uncultured Bacteroidales bacterium, assembly GCA_964486145.1. Lineage (GTDB taxonomy): Bacteria > Bacteroidota > Bacteroidia > Bacteroidales > JAAAOM01 > CAZAMT01. The sequence goes on along the minus strand of CAZAMT010000162.1, from coordinate 4,201 downwards.
CAAGAATTAAACGTGGTGTTTTGGATCGGTTTGGGAATTGCATTATACGGGCTGGCATATTTTCTTTACCACGATGTATTGGTACACCAGCGGCTAAAAATATTTGGAAAGGCAGACAGTTGGTATTTCAATAGCATCATAAAGGCACATTATGATCACCATGCCGGTAAAAAAAATTATGGATTTTTGTTTATGGTACCCTGGAAGTATTTTAAAGAGGAACGGATTAAAAGACAGAAGATACAGTGAAAGAACAATATGCTTACCTGATTATAAACATAGCAGCAGTATTGCCTCCCTTTTTATTGAGTTTTGATAAAAAAGTGGCTTTTTACAAACAGTTTTACAGGCTCTTTCCATCGCTCATAATCACCGCATTTATTTTTGTTGCCTGGGATGTTTTTTTTACCAAATATGCAGTTTGGGGTTTTAATGAAAGGTATCTTACAGGAATTGATATCATTCATCTGCCGATGGAAGAGGTGCTGTTCTTTTTTACAATTCCCTATGCGTGCATTTTCACTTATGAAGTTTATAAAGCATACTTTCCGGATGATGGTTTGACCATCAGGAATTCAAATGTCGTGTCAATCATCCTTTCAATTGTTTTATTTGTATTGGGAATCTTATATCTTAACAATTTATATACATCCATAACATTCATTTTCACAGCAACATTATTAGCTGTACCTAAATTATTACGTGCAGCTACTTTCCTTCGGTATTTTTTCCCTTCCTATCTCGTTATCCTGGTTCCGTTTTTCATTGTTAACGGATTACTTACCGGTTCAATGGTGGATGAACCCATCGTGTGGTATAATGAAAATGAAATTATTGGGATAAGAATTTTTACCATTCCTGTGGAAGATAGCGTTTACGGCTTTTTACTGTTATACATCAACCTTATTTTTTACGAGAAGGTTTTTCGAAGAAAATTCAGTAAATCGTAGGCTACGGAAGTCAACAAAAATAAAAATTTAATCAAGAAAAGAGCATACTGGCGCAGTTCGTAATAGACGGAACCTAACTAAAAACATCAAGTAATACAGGTAAAGATTTGATATTATTCATATTATATAAATGAATCGTGTAATATTTCATTAAGGATTCCAGCAATTTGTATTTTTCTGTTTTGGTTAGTTTGATTTTGTGGACATCATTTATGCTTAATGTAAACAAGTTATTAAAATAAACGCTGTATATGTCATTCAAACAAGATGATACGTTGTATATATCTACAAATTCGCCTTTCTTCAAATTAAAAAATCTATGGATGTTATCGAAATTATTGGTTGGATAAAAACCAAGATAACGCGTTAATTTAAATACAAACAGTAGGTGAAAATTAACGGTATCGTCAATACTTGTATCCAATGAGCTAAATGATATTTCGAGAAATTTGTATAGTTTCGGGTTCATCTCTTCTTCGTGCAGGCATTTAACCAGTACCTCGGATATAAACAAAGCGATGGAACTTTTTTTAATATCAAATGGCACACTCTGATAGGGTTGGGGGCATTGTATTTCTTTAATGACTTGTATTTCCTTGTTGGTTTTATAGTTAAAAGCGATTTCAACAAAAGTTAGCGGCTGCAGCATGGAAAGGTAACTGAGTTTATTTTTTTTCTTCGTGCTTACTCCATGCAAAATAAATGTAAGCCTGCCATGATTTTGTGTATACACCTGAAGAATGTAATTTTTCTCCTTGTGTCGGATGGATTTTAATACTATACCGCGGGTAGTTTCAAACATTAATGAATAAACAAGAGTTTTGTTACATGTGTTTGCAAACCGTCATCGGAAGTACAGAATACCAGGTACACTCCTGTTTGAACTTTTTGATTGTCAAAATTTTTACCATTCCAGATTGCCTGACCGCCGAGGGCTGTTGTTTCGTATACAATGTTGCCTGAAATATCGGTAATTTTCACATTGACATCACGGGCCAAACCGGTGATTGTAATATCACCTGTATAATCTTCCCGGACAGGATTTGGAAACACATACACATTCTCAAAAAACTCTCCGGCACCAGTGGCATCACCCATGTATGATACCATTCCTTCGAGTGTTGCAAAAAATACTTCACCATTTTCATGGTTAATGGCAATTTTTTTTATTTGGTTGGAAAGTAAAGGGCTGTTGTCTTCCGTAAAATGATGGATTTCTTTCTTTCCGTTTGCTGACATCAAAAATGCACCCGAATGCGCTGTTCCCAACCATTTTCTATTTGCTCCGTCAACTGCTATCGATGTAATGGTTGAGTTTGATAGCAAATAGCTTCCTTCCCCGGCAATTTCAATGGGCAATACTATGCGGTCAGCAAGAATATTTGCATCATCGAAAACCGATTCCGGATTATAGTAAACCAGCGGACCCTGGTTCGTACCCACCCATATATCGCCGTCTAAATCCTCAGCCAGGGAGTATACATCATTGAACGATTTGTTATCGTCTCTGTCGATGACGCTAAGTTTACGCGCCTGGTCATCCGATTCATCATCAATGGTGCCGTTATCATTAAAAACAAATAAACCTTCTCCATTCGGAATCTGTACCCATTTGTGGTTACTTTTGGTAACGATAATGTCTGCTACATTTGGAGCTTCAACCATATCATCGTATTTAAAAGCAGTCCAATTACCTTCTGTGTTCCGCACTGATAGGGTATTTTCAACACCGGCATTGGTAACCCAGAGGTTACCATCCCTGTCAAATGCCATTCCGCCGATTCGAATAAAGTTTTGATTCTGAAAAATGGTTTGTAACGTGTGTCTTTCGAAATTGTTAATAGTAAAGCTGTCAACCAACTCATTGTTTCGATACTCGTAAATACCATGGCCCCATGTACCTCCGTAAAAATGATTGGGATCTCTGGGGTTTGAAACTATTGTGACAGCATCGCGTGCTTTCGGGATAATATAACTGGACCATTTTTCATCCTTAAATTTGAAAAATTCGCATGAAAAATATACATTATTGTAATTTGATGTAACAGAACCTTTTGCAGTTAAAACCTGGGTGCTGTTAATATTGATGTCGTGCACTTCATTGCTGTTGGGTCCATTCGGAGCATACTCAATCCTGTTACCCGGCATGAACTGAACCAACCCTAGTTTTAAATCTGCAGCCCATACCTCATCATCAATGAGCATGGCCTGCCTTGGGAGTCCTCCCCACAGTTTTCGCTGGGTACCAGTTGACAGGTTGTATTCGGTGACAGCACCGAAAGTAATATAATAAACAAGGTTGTTGTAAATAAAAAAATCATGATATCGCTCGTTCAGATCATTTTCCCAAACAGACCACGTATCGTTTTGTAAATAATAGATATCATCTTTATTGTTATCCTCATTTCTAAGCGCAGCAAACCAGTGGCTTTTGTCCGGTGAAATCTCAATATGACTGTAATTTCCGTTAGGGAAGGGCAAAGCAGTTAAAATATCCCAGAAATTATAATTCACCAGGTTGGGATTTGTTAAATCTGCAAGATAAATGCCTTTGGCAGTAGCCGCATAGATTTGGTTATCAATTATTTCTATATCATTAACCGTAATATTGGTTCCATCAGGCCCAAAAATATAGGTATCTCTGATTTCTCTTTTCAGGTAGTCAAGTACAACTATTCCAAAGCCTGTGGCAAGATAGGCCAGTTGGTCATGGATAACAATTTTGTTGATTTGCTTGTCACCGAGAATGTTTTTCCTTTTGATATCAGTCAGGTAAAAAAACTCTTTATTATTGAAAATATCGATTCCACCATTTTTGTATGCAATAATTAAATGTCCTGTTTCGGCATCTGCTCCAATTCTGGTAATTCCTGCGTCATTTAATCCATTTACTTTTGAAATTTTGGTGATGGACTGGTCTCTTTTATCGAAATAAAAAATGCCGCTGGAAGACGCACAAAATACTTTGTGTTCAAATGCAGCTATACCAATACCTTTGATGTATGCAAGATGATCTCTCCATTCGCCGTTTGCTAATTGCGAAAAAGCATTGGTTGCCTGAAAAATGGTTGCGAAGAGAAAAATTGATCGGATAATATGTGTCATCTGTTTAAAAATTGTGATTACGCCTCATATTTGGCACACCACCGATAGCTATCGGGGATAATCATGGTCTTGCTTGCTCCGCTGAAGCTACGCGAAAGCGCAGTGTGCCTCAGTAATTATCTCAGATAACTTGTCCGACAATTGGC
>CAZAMT010000161.1:0-9124 GCA_964486145.1 uncultured Bacteroidales bacterium | reverse complement strand
TTTCATCTGTTTTTTAATTCGAGTTGTCAGCTCCCGGTACCAATGGGTAGAAACGAGGTTGTCTGATAAGTCATTTTTCAGTCACAACTAAGTCACTAATACTCTATCCTATTTCCATGGCGGAGTTTCCGGCAGAAAGCCTTCAAATTCCTTAATCAGCTTTTGCTGGTAATCTCCAGCGTAAGATCCCGCGAAAAACTTATCCAGCCCTTCTTTAAATAATTGTTCCCACGATGCTTCTTCGTGGCCGGGATTAATTGGATAAAACAAAACACCATTTGCTTCCGCTGCCTTCCTGTCTCCGGGTGCATCGCCTATCATAAGGATCTTATCCGCAGGATACTTTCCTGTTGCAGCCATTTCCAAATGTTCTTTCTTGGTACCGTATTCCTGCCCGGCAATAACATGTACCTGATCGTCAATTTTGTTTTCCTCCCATTCTCTTACCAGTGCTTCTACAGGTGTTTGCGAAACCACGATGGCATCAGCTTTTTCATTCATTTTATCCAGGCAATCCTTTACATAAGGGAAGGGTCCTATACCAAAAACCATATCAGCGATGTCTCTGTTTACCTGCTTAGACCATTCAAAAATATACTCCATGGTTGGATTTGGATTTTCCTTCACAAACTTTTCCAATGCAGGATTTCCCAATTTGGTTTCTTCTTTAGTCCAGTCGATGAGTGGCTGAATATCAGGCATTTTTGTACCCCTGGCTTTTACTTCCGGGCGCTCACCTAAAAGTTTAATGGCTTCAATTACTGCCAAAAACCGGTTTACCCCGCGGGTTTTGGAATATAAGTTCACGAACTCCCATGTTTCCCTGGCATATTTTGAAACATTCTGGAGTTTATAATGCTTTATAAAATTCGGACAAAAACATTCTTTTTGTTTAATTTCCATTGTATCGAAAACGCAACCGTCAGAGTCAATTCCTACAAAGAACTCTTTCGTGGGCTGCAGTTTTTTTAATTCTTCCTGTGGGTTCATATTGAAAATATTTAATGTTTAATGTTGAGATTTGAAATTTACTTCTTGTTATTTGATATTTAATTTTTTAATAAGCTTCCGGAGTGTATTCCGACAGTTTCTTATCAGCAAACATAGGTTTAAACCTTGTAAAGCGTTGTTTACCGTTGATAATAGGCACCGATATCCAGTCTTCGCCAATAAGCGGACGAACATAATCAAGGAATTCATCGGTAACATCAACACGACTGCTGTCAATCCATTTTTCAGGAAAAAAACGTTCTGACAGGGCAACTTTCTCGAGTGGCACCTTATCATATTTGATATTGTAAATAAAACCAGATTCGCGCAGCATGGTGGCCATCCATCCATTTCCATCGTTGACTGCAATATCCACAGCCTTTTGACCTACACGGTACGCTTCATCCAAGTCAATGGTAGATCCATAAATTATGGAATGTCTCTGATCTGTACCCATGACCTGGCCTCGCGCAGCCCCTCTGGCCTTTATACCTTTGTCGTTAAGATAGTTCACCACGGTTTGTTGCACTGAAACTTTGCTTGAGCCAAAGGATGTGTGACCGAAAGAATCTTTTACCTCACCGATATCACCTACATCAAATCCTTCGCTTATGACAACAATACATCTTCCGTCTTTTGCTACCTGCGCATTTACTTTCTCGACAAGGTCATCAATCGTGATTTTTGATTCGGTCAGGTATATTTGCAATGGCATTTCCCTGTTCGGATCAGCAAGGCGGGCGGCAGCCGGAATATACCCGATTTTTCGGCCCATGGCCTGTATCACAAGCACAGGGTCGGCAGGAGATGAACCCATGTTTTCCTCGTTTGCATTTTGAATAATGTGCGACCAGTAGCGTGCTACGCTTCCATATCCGGGTGTGTGGTCAATCAGTTTAAATTCACTGTCTCCCACATCATTGTCAATGGTCTTTGGTACCCCCACAGCAGTTACATCAAGGCCTTTTTGCTTTGCCATTTCACTCACTCTGAAAGCGGTGTGCTGTGAGTCGTTACCACCGATGTAAAAGAAATAACCAACGTCATGTGCTTTGAAAACTTCCATCACACGTTCCATATCCTTTTCCTGGTGATCTTTTAGTTTGTAACGACAGGTACCGATGCTTCCGGCAGCCGGGGTTGTCCTTAGCAGGGCAATTTCATCCGGATCCTGATCCGACAGGTTTAAAAGTTCTTCTTTCAACACCCCTTCAATACCATGCCAGCCACCGTAAACGGTTCCAAAAGTTTCCGGAAAACGTTTGCATGCTTCAATAATTCCTCTGAGAGAGCTGTTTATTACCGGCGAAGGTCCACCGGATTGTGCTACAATTACATTTTTTGCCATAGTATTTTTGTTCTTTAAGTTTTTATGATATTTACTTTAATCTAAGTATTCCTTAAAAATTGCACCTCCATATAAATCCCATCCGGTTTTGGTGATTAAATCAACCAGTTCCTGCGCCCCTGTGCATCTTTAATCCTGTTGAACTAACCGACAGGTCCGGGTTTGGGATAGTTTTCTGTTTCACCAGAATGAAATTAAGTTAAAAATTTGTTTTTCAAATATTTATAATTGTCAGAAAATAATTTCTTTTTGGTAAGGTGATTCACCATTTTTGCCCTTTCCGGGTTTTTCACATGGCGCAGTTCCATTACAATATGATGGGAAAGTTGAAGATGGTTAATGCCATATCCTTTTGACTTTTTAATAACCATCTCTGCATTTTCCGCATGATTGCAAAGTATATTCCATCCCTTTATTCTTTCTAATTCAGGTTTATTTTCAGGTGTACATGATACAAACAACCATAGCCATACCAGATGCATGGTACATGTAAAGATTTTTTTTTTAGTACTTTATAATTCATACTTTATGTATTTAGCTTAACATTATTCTATGGTTGATCTGCAATTTCTACACCTGGTATACTACCCCGCTTTTTTCTATGCCGAGTTCCAGTCCACGCAATTCGGCCATTCCCCTGAGTAAACCAATGGCTGAATATCCCGGGTTTGTTTTCTTTTTTAAATCATCGAGAATAGTATGACCATGATCGGCACGCATTGGGATTTTCTCGTCAAGACGATGAGCCGAATGTCTTTTTTGTTGTTCTTTAAGTATTGCCACAATAACGTTATACATGTCTACATCCCCTCTCAGGTGACTTGCTTCATGAAAGCTGCCCAAGCCATCACGTTGGGTGCTACGCAGGTGAGCGAAATTGAGTTTACCACCATGCCTTTCAACGATTCCAACCAGATCATTATCCGGTCTGACACCAAGTGAACCAGTACAAAGGGTAAATCCATTATAAATGGAATCGTAAATACTTAATAAGTAAGCAAGGTCCTGTTCGGTGCTGACAATTCGGGGCAACCCAAATAAAGGCACCGGTGGATCATCCGGGTGGATAGCGAGGCGCACTCCTGATTCCTCTGCAACAGGCACAACTGCATCCAAAAAATATTTTAAGTTCTCACGATATTGCTTCTCATCAATATTGTCATATTCAGCCAGTTTATCACGAAATTGCTCAATGGTGTATCCTTCCTGTCCACCTGGCAATCCGGCTATGATATTTTTTTGCAGAATGTAACGCTGCTCATCGCTCATAGACTCGTATTTTGCATGGGCTTTTTCGATGATATCATCTGAATATTCTTTCTCTGCACCCGGACGCCTTAACATAAACAGCTCAAAGGCTGCAAATTCGGTTATTACAAAAGCCAGGGCCCGTGCACCATCTTCGAGTTCCATAGACAGGTTGGTCCTTGTCCAGTCTACCACCGGCATAAAATTATAACATACCACCGGGATTGCAGCCTGACCAACATTACGAATGCTTTGTTGGTATTTTTCTATCCATTTATCTCTGTTGGGCTTTCCCTGCTTGATATCTTCATGAACCGGAATGCTTTCAATAACTGACCATGCCAGCCCTCTTCTCCTTGGTGGGGCAGCATTATCATCCCACTCAATGATTCGTTTCCGCTCTTCTATCGCCTTACTTGACCATACTTCTCCAATGGGTATTTCGTGTAATGCAGTTACAATACCCGTAGCCCCGGCCTGCCTGATATCCGGTAATGATACCGGGTCAGAGGGGCCGTACCATCTCCATGTTTGTTCCATTGCCATAAGATTCAATATTTAAATTTTATTATTCAATAATCTAAAGATTAGAGTTGAAATTCTGTGGTCAGGGTTTTAAATCAGTATTCACGACTTATTCCTAAACGCCTCCAAAGGCACTGTATCCACCGTCAACCGGAATGACTATTCCGCTGACAAAAGCTGAAATATCTGAAATCAGATAAAGAACGGTACCCTGAAGATCATCAGGATTACCATATCGTCCCATGGGTGTATTGGCAATAATTTTCTCCCCTCTTGGGGTAGGTTCTCCCGTTTTTTCATCCACAAGCAAAAAACGGTTCTGATGTGTTAAGAAAAATCCGGGAGCGATGGCATTTACCCTGATACCAACTTTTGCCAAATGAACAGATAACCATTCAGTAAAATTGTTAATCGCAGATTTTGCTGCTGAATATGCCGGGATTTTTGTTAAAGGTTTGTATGAATTCATGGACGAAATGTTAAGCACAACACCTTTTTGGGCCTTTAACATGTCCTGCGTAAGTACCATCGATGGCAGCAAGGTACCCATGAAATTCAGGTCAAACACTTTTTGAAATCCTTCCAATTGCAATCCATAAAAGGTGTTTTCCAATGAAGAAAGATCATTTTCAGATATTTGCTCGACTTTTGTTGTAGCTTTGGGAGAGTTTCCTCCTGCGCCATTGATTAAAATATCCACTGATCCAAGTTTATCATTGATTGTTTTTTTTGCATGTTCCAGTGAACTTTTATCAAGCACATTGGCTTCAACCCCGATACATTTTGTGCCTGTGGCTTTTTCAATTTCCACAGCCGTTTTCTCTGCCATCTCAAGATTGATATCCAAAATTGCTGTTTGAATACCTGCATTAGCCAGAGCTTTTGAAATTGATGTACCGATAACTCCTGCACCTCCGGTAATGGCACACACTTTTCCGTTTAAATCGTTGAATGAAATCATTTTATGTATATGTTTTATTAAGTATCAATATAAAATTTAATGTTTTCTTTGGTAATAATATCAATAGGCAGGTATTGTTCCTGCTTTACCTCTTTATGCAGTATTACATGGTTAAACAAGGTTATGATACCTTTGTATCCCTGTTCGTAAGGCTGCTGACTGATTAAAAAATCGATGGTGTTGTTTTCCAGGTATGCAATGTTTTCATCGAGCAAATCATAACCAATCAAGCGGCAATCCTTCATATTGTAATCATCAAGAAAAGATGCAATCTTAAAAACCCTTGAATTGGTTACAAATATCCCTTTGTAATTACCAGCCATTGTATCAAAAAATTTTGATAACCTTTTGTTCACGTAATCCTGTCCGGTATTTTCAATGTCCAAAGTATGTATTTTAATTTCCTGATGACCTAACTCATTAAAATAAGCCTCAAAACCTGTTTTGCGTTTCAAAATATGTTTGTGATTTTTTAATGCCCTTGAAATATTAATCACCAACAAATCAACGTTCCCGGTCAGGCCCAATCCAATAAGTTTACCGGCTACTTTTCCGCTTTGATATGAATCCTGACCGATATAAGATATTTTCGGAATATCATCGTTATTGGAGTTAACAAGGGCAAACGGAATTCCTTCATCCTTGGCTAATTTTGATATTTTTAAGGACTCATCAGAAAACACAGGAGTGAACAAAAACGCATCCGGATCAGAAAGAATAAGTTCTTCAGCCTTTTTTCTGAATGAAACTTTGTCAAACTGATCGAAAAAAAACAGGTCGATGTGAACTCCGTAATGTGCAATTTCATTAAATGCCCGTTCAATACCAACTTGCGGTGCTTTCCAGAACGTGCTGTCATTGTTTATTTCGGGCAGCAGGCATGCAAACCGGTATGTTTTTTTGGTAGCCAGCGTACTGGCGAGTATGTCCGGTTCAAAATTAAGCTCTTCAATGATTTGCAATATTTTTTTCCTGGTCTTATCAGATACCTCTCCCCTGTTATGGATCACCCGATCAACAGTGCCAATCGAAACACCGGCAAGTTCAGCGACATCTTTTATTCGTATTTTTTTGGAATTATTAATTTATTAAAATTATTTTTAATTACTTAATATATTTTTATTACAACACTCCGTGTGCGTACACGAATTTGTTTTCGGACAAATTTAGTAAAATTATTTTATGACAAAGCAAAAATAATCGTAATTTCGTGTGCGTACACGAATATTCATTTTGAAAACAAAAAATAATATGAGAATCGGAAAATATTCTTTTGGCATTGGAGACCGTTTCGGATGCCAGGGCGAGGCACAGTTAAAATCTATTATGAAAGCTAAACAGGCCGGAATCGATATTACCCCTGTCTGGAACAAATCCAACCGCGAACATGCAACCATACATTCTGAACCCATTGATACCCGGGAAGAAGCTGACACGGCAATAAAAGCCCAAAACTGGAAGGGTGAATATCATGTAGATGCAGACCACATCAACCTGAACACGGTTGAAAAATACCTTGATGTAGCAGATTTTTTCACACTGGATGTAGCTGACTACATTGGTAAACAGCCGGATGCCGATGATCTCCGCGAATTTATGAGAAGAAACAAAAAATATGAGGGTGAGTTTCTGATACCGGGCATTGAAGAACCGGTTCTTTTAAATGAAATACGGTTGCAGGAGATTGCATATAAATTCCTGTTCGCGACCAAAGAGGCATCCAATATTTACAATTATATCAAAAAAAATAAAGGCGCTGATAATTTTATTTCTGAAGTATCCATGGATGAAGTGAAAGATCCTCAAACACCGGTGGAACTGTTTTTTATTCTTAGTATGCTTTCCCAGTTTGGTGTCCCTGCGCAAACCATTGCTCCAAAATTTACAGGACGGTTTAATAAAGGAGTTGATTATGCAGGAGATGTTGAACAGTTTAAAAAAGAATTTGAAGAAGATTTGCTTGTGATTGATTTCGCTATCAAGGAATTTGGTTTACCCGACAATCTTAAATTAAGTGTTCATTCGGGCAGTGATAAATTCACCATTTACCCGGTAATGGGTGAGTTAATTAAAAAACATGATAAAGGAATCCATGTAAAAACCGCAGGCACAACCTGGCTCGAAGAAATGATTGGCCTGGCACTGTCAGGTGATGAAGCTCTTACCCTGGCAAAAAACATCTACCGAAAAGGATACGAGCGCAGGGATGAATTATGCAGACCGTATGCCACAGTAATTGACATTGATGAATCAAAATTGCCCCAACCTGATGAAGTGGATGACTGGACAGGAGAAAAATTCGCAAATTCGTTGCGTCATCTGCCGGATCATCCGGAATATAATCCGAATGTAAGGCAATTAATTCATGTATCATACAAAGTAGCAGCCGAATACTCAAATGTTTACATCAACATGGTACAAACAAATTCAGAAATTGTCGGACAACAGGTTACCGAAAACATTTTTGACAGACATATTCGTCGGCTTTTTCATTTATAGTTCATATTTTTGGGCGGCCAAATTATCTTAAAATAAAACAGACCTTGCCTGAGACAATAATCCAAATCCTTTGGAAAAATGCATAAATGAAAGTAATTGAAAAAATATGCGAAATCTCAGGCATTGTCATAAACTTTTAATCTATGAAAAAATTTCTGGACAAAAACTTTTTACTTGAAACAAAAACAGCAGAGAAATTATACCATCAGCATGCGGCAAAAATGCCCATCATTGATTACCATTGTCATTTAAATCCCGAGGAAATTTCATCAAATAAAAAATTTGAAAACCTCACCCAAATATGGCTTTACGGTGATCATTACAAATGGCGGGCAATGCGAAGCAATGGTATTGATGAGCGATATTGTACAGGAGATGCCTCAGATTATGAAAAATTTGAGAAATGGGCTGAAACCGTGCCTTACACCCTCAGAAATCCTTTGTATCACTGGACACACCTTGAACTAAGAGATTATTTTGGCATCAACGAACTGTTAAGTCCGAAAACAGCAAAGAAGATTTACAAAAAAGCCTCCGATTTACTGCAACAAGATGATTATTCGGTACAAAACCTTCTAAAAAAGATGAACGTGGAAATGGTTTGTACAACAGACGATCCGATCGATTCACTGGAATACCATAAAAAAATTAAAAAAGACAATATCGGAATTAGTGTTTTTCCTACCTGGAGACCGGATAAAGCCATGGCGGTGGATAATATTGATGAATACAATACCTACCTCAACAACCTGGGAGAAGTGGCCGATGTGAACATTATCAAATACAGTGACCTGGTTGCTGCCTTGCAAAAACGCCATAAATATTTTGAGAAACAGGGGTGCAGATTATCTGACCACGGTATAGATGTGTTTTATGCTGAGGATTATTCAGAAAATGAAATTAAGTCCATTTTCAATAAAATTCGGAGCGCTAATTCATTAAGCAAGGATGAGATTGCAAAATTCAAATCGTCCATGTTGCTTGAATTTGGATTGATGGATTATGAATCGGGATGGACACAGCAGTTTCATTACGGCGCCATGCGAAACAACAATACCCGGATGTTCTGTGAAATTGGTCCTGACACAGGATTTGATTCCATTGCAGATCAGCAATCCGGAAAAGCTATGTCTACCTTCTTTGACCGGCTTGACAGACAAAACAAACTGGCACAGACAATTATTTATAATCTGAATCCCAGGGATAATTACCTTGTAGGAACCATGATTGGGAATTTCCAGGATGGAATTACACCTGGCAAAATACAATTCGGTTCCGGATGGTGGTTTATGGATCAAAAAGAAGGAATGGAGTGGCAGATGAACGCACTGTCAAATCTCGGGCTGCTCAGTCGGTTTGTTGGCATGTTGACCGATTCCAGAAGCTTTTTGTCGTATCCGCGGCATGAATATTTTAGAAGAATTCTTTGCAATTTACTGGGTAACGATGTTGAAAACGGAGAGCTTCCGGCTGACATGGAACTTATTGGTAGCATGGTAGAAAATATCTGTTACAACAATGCCAACAATTTTTTCGGATTTAAAACATCCTAA
>CAZAMT010000160.1:0-9167 GCA_964486145.1 uncultured Bacteroidales bacterium | reverse complement strand
TCCTTTCCAGAAGGTATTTTGCCAAATCAATGTAATGATTTTTTGTCATTCCTGTGTGAGGGCTTAATTTCCAGTCGGGATTTGTTACTTCAAATGTATTTTTCATCAGTAAATTTTGAATCTAATAAATGGTATAACCTGGTTTTGGTTTGAAAAAAGCCTGGCATGATTTTCATACCAGGCTTTGAATTTTAGGAATCTAAATATCAATGTAATTTGTCCCGTACGGATACCGTTGCGGACGGCTCAGCATGGAGTTGGCTACATCGTTATTTACAAATTTTTCAGCTTCCGGGTTCCAGGCGAGAACGCCAGGGATTTTCATCGCGATATGGCTGATGAGACAAACCGTACAGGCACGATGCCCGATTTCTACCGGTGAAATGGGTTGTTTGCGTGACTGCACGCAATCGAGCCAGTTGCCGTGCTGCTCTTCGCTTACATAAAGGTGTGTTTCGTTTTCTCCTATTTTTGATTTCAGAATTTCCGGATCGCTGGCATCCAGCGCTTTGGTGCTTCCTTCCGGAATCGGGTCGCTGGCAGTGGCACGGTATGCACCGCGGGTTACAAAAATCCAGCCGTCGGTGCCTTCGTAACGTATTCCATTGGGGAAGCCGCCACTGGTGTAAACTGTAATTCCATTTTCGTATTCCTGCTTCACCATAAAGTCGCCGTGTACATTCCAGTCGCCCGATTTTGGGAACTGAGCAACGGCTTCCACTGAAATGGGACCGGTAAACTCCGTGTCCATCCCCCAGGCTGCTGAATCATAATGATGTTGTCCCCAGCCGGTTATCATGCCCGCACCGTAATTTTCGTGGCGCAGCCAGCCAGGGCGGCCATAGCCATCCTGTGGGTGTACCAGTTTTTCTTTGTATTCCAGTTCGGGAGTGGGCCCGAGCCACATGTCAAAATTCAGGTTGGATGGCACCGGACTGGTTTCAAATACCGGGCCCGACGGATCGCCGGGCAACCCAATTTTAACCGTATGCAATTTTCCGATTCTTCCGTTGCGTACCAGTTCGGCAGCTCGTCTGAACTGTGCCGACGATCGTTGCTGGGTGCCAACTTGTAAAATTACTCCCTGCCGGTGAACGATATCACTCATCAGGCGGCCTTCTTCCACGGTGAGCGAGTTGGGTTTTTGCAGGTAGATGTCTTTTCCGGCCAGGGCAGCCTCCATTGCCGGCTGTGCATGCCAGTGGTCGGGCGTGCTGATGACAACCGCATCGATGTCCTTGTTTAAAAGCATCTCCTTGTAATCGCCGTACATTGTTACATCTACGCTGGTTCCTTTTTCTTTATAATAGTCTTCTACCAGCTTTTTGCCGTCGGTCATGCGTTTGCTGTCCACATCCGAAACGGCTACCACGCGGGCCACATCGTGTTGCATTACTCCTGGCATATCGTGTCCGCGGGCAATCCGGCCGCATCCTATCTGGCCAACATTAATTTTATTACTGGGGGCATTTTTCCCAAATACCGATGAGGGAACAATGGTTGGGATGACCATAGCTCCGGCAGCCGAGGCTGCTGTGTTTCTTAAAAAATTTCTTCTTTTCATGATTATATGTATTATTATTTAAATATTAGTTTTTATTTCGGTGACTGATGACTGGTGACCGATGACCGAAGAATGGAAAATCCTAATTAATTCTGTTTTTAAAAGCGATAATCATATTCATTAATTTAAAACAGAAATCATATTGTTTTGTAAATTTATCTTCAGTGATATATTTTCTGAGTTTAGCTTTATGCAGGCAGGTAACAACTTCAGCCAATGAACGAATTGAGTAACCTAGAAACTTTTTTTGTTCCAGGTTTGACTGACCGATTGCACCTTCAGAAATGTTTAATGCCACGGAATCAGATGCACGTCTGATTTGTGATGTTAAGTTATATAATTCTTTATTCGGAAACAGATTCGTCATGTCATTTATTTGTTCACCTAAATTCATGGCATCCTGCCAGATTAACAACTTTTCAAATTTAAATTTCATTATTTATTTTATTGCAAATTACAATTTTTTTGCCACCTGTCATCGGTCTTCCGTCATCAGTCTTACTCCTTACTATACTTTTCAAATTCTCCGGCAATATCTGCTTCTTTATGGTCTCCGGTATGAACAATTACCCGGTAACGTAAATTAATCTTCTCTCCTTTTTTCAGCACTGTATTTTCGTCATTCTCCGGCCAATACATTGGTGTAGGTGAAAAGAATCCGTAATCGCGTGTAAACCATGGGGCAGGGTACCAGTCGTTTGATGGGTGTTGCAAAATGGCCATTCCCTCGGTTTTTCCCATTCTTTCACCGTGATAATCCATCCAGGGCGAACGTTTACCAAATGTTCCGTCCTCGCTGGTTTCACCTTCGGCGTTTATCATCGTTCCTCCATTTACAACAGCCAAATCCATATCCATTCGTCCGCTGAAAAGCGAGTGGTTTGTTTTATTGATGGTAACATCCATTAGCATTTCCATGGTAACTTCAAAGTCAATCTGGTATTTTTCTTCAGATGGAACAGAAACGGTTATTTTGCGTTTGTCTTTGATAGGGGCATCGGCACCTGGTCGTGTCCAAATACATTCATTTTCAATGACTGCTTTTTCCACGCCACTTTCTATAATATCGGCCCGAAGCGAAACTATTTGTCCGCGTACCAGTCCCTCCTGCCAGTAGTTGCCTCCGTTTACCTTGTCGCAGCCAAAAAACAGAGAGCTGTGGTGCGGATAAAGCGAATTTCGCATGGAAGTAACATTGGCTTTTGAAGGACCGTTTACCGGAAAGAAAAACGGATATTTTTCAAATTCCGATACAATATAACTTGTAATCAGGTTGCCATTTGCCCTGAATTCAATTTTATCGCCTACTTTTTCGGCGGTAACTTTTGGCTGCGCTGTTGCCACAAGTGTTATGGTTAAAATAATAAAGCAGAGTAATTTAATTTTTTTCATTTTAATTTATGTTTTAAGTTTTTTAAACTGTGGTTCTGTGGCAATAAAAAAGAAGTCGCCACTGATTTACAGGTTTTTTTATTGCTTAATTTTTGGCATTTCTGCAAAACTGTTCCAGTACATTTCTGCGGTTTGGGCATCCAGTTCACCGTCGAAAACAACCATCCGGTATTTTAGTGTATAGCTTTTGTTTTGCTCCAGTTTCCAATCGTTGTGGCGGATTGGAACGAACTCGAAATACATGTCGCCGCGTCCGCCATTGGCATCTATTGGCCAAACGCGCATTGGCTCGGGGTGCATCCGGTTGGAAGGATGGCTGAGAAAAAGGATTCCTGAGCGTCCTTCTTTTGTGTCTGACTCGCCTTCAACAATACACCAGCGGGCATAAGAACCATCGGCATCGGCCCTTGTTTTTCCTGCTGAGGTAAACACTGTGCAATTGTCTTTGTGCCATTTTTCAGTTGCCCGAAATCCGATTCCGCCGCCATACCTGTAAGCATCGAGCATAATTCCGTTTTCAAGCGGACTGTTCAGTGAAGTTGTGTAATCAATCACACGCACCTTTTCATTAACATTCCAGACCCTGACATCCAGTATTTCATTCATCGCGATTTGATCCGCTCCTTTTGCTCCAAAATCGATGTGTTGCTGCAGCGCTTTAAAACCTGTAAAAACAGGCCCCGATTCTTTCGAAAGAAATCCTGCAAATTTAACTGTTCCTTCTCCTTTGGCCAGGTTCCAAAAATCAATTTCGCGGTCTCCAATGTGTGTTTTTGTCCACGGCCCCCATATTCCGTAATGGTGGTAATGGTCGGGGGGCTGGATGCGAGTTAGCACTTCACCACCGGGCGACCACAACGGGTGAATAAACCCGGAGCGTTTGTAAAGCGGGTTCGCATCTTCGGGTGGGAAAGTGGTTTCAAAACGGTAATTCAAAATTGGTTTTTCGTTTTTCAATAAACTTAAATCTTTTTGATTTCTTTTTACTAAAACTTTTGAATTTCCAGCTATTGCTTTGTCATCTTGTCTTAACACAAATTCACGGGAGGTTCCTTTTTTTGATTCACCTTTTAAAATAAACCAAAGTGTTGCCGAGTGGCCGGGTTCAAGCTGGCTTGGGACCGGTTTTTCTCCCTCGGGCGTTACTTCGTAAAGCATTAATTTGCCTTCATCGGTATTGTAGTTGAGTCCGTCGAGCGGCAACGAAACCGGTGCATCGATACGTTCCTCATCAATATGAACTGAAAATTTTGTTAGCTCCTGTGCATTTAACTGCAAGCTAAAAATTACGAAAATCAAACAGAATATTTTTTCCATAGTTTTACTTTTATGTCAATGATTCTTTTGAAAACCAATCATATTTTAACCACATAGTCACAATAGAGCACATAGGATAATTTTAAATTTCTAATCTGTCCTGTGTGCCTCATGTGATTTGTCTTTTATTCATTTTACTTCTTCATCAATTGTTTCCTTAAATGCTCTTATATTCTCTGTGGTTACATCTTGCGGCATTCCACCGCCACACGACCAAACGACCCGGTTATTATCGCCAAATTCATGTACCATCTTCCGCGTTTCTTCCCGCACCTGTTCCGGAGTCCCGGCCGCCAGCACATCGCGTGGAGGCAGGTTACCAATCAGCGCTACTTCGGGGCCGGCCAGTTCGCGGATTTCTTTCATGCTGTGCTCAAAACTAAAATTGTACAGGTTAACCCCCATTTCCTTTACATACGGTGTTGAGATTAAACCTTGCGCATCGTTGTGAAAGAAATTCAGTTTAGAATCGATAGCATTGAAAATACGCTTGATATAAGGTATTGCGTACTCTTTGCACTCCTCATCGCCAATGAAACCCACCATGTCGTCGAGCACGAGGATACCCTCGATTGAGGGAAACATCTCTTTCTGGTATTCGATCCACTGAATGGAAAACCTGGTAATGGTTTCGAGCAACTGGTGGCTTTTTTCAGGGTTCATCATAAAACCGGTCATTAGCTCTGTTGTACCCAGAAGGAAAGAAGCGATATTAAGCGGCCCGCGGACAATGGCAAATTTTACCTCGTGGCCCATATCCCGAATCGGTTGTTGATAGTTTACCAGCCGCTGGATGATAAAGGGCAGCAGCCCATCGGTTTTGGGATTGGGAATTTTCAGGTTTCCAGCCTCTTCAATGCTGCTGATTATTTTATCGGCATGTGGCAGGCTGTACTCGTTCCAAACCAGTTTAGCCCCAAACGCCGACGGTTCGGTACACATGCCAAATTCCGACCAGAATCCCGGCAGAAAAATAATGTCGGGAAAAGTTTCGATGGCTTTTTTATTGGTTTCAAACCAGATTTTTTCTGATGAATAAAATTGCAGGTTGGAAACTCCCGCCCAACCGGGCAACCAGGGGCTGTCAATTATAAAACCGGTTAACGGTTTTTCAGGGGTTTTTACGCTAATTGTTTGCAAAAGCAACTGCCATTGTTGATTGGTCATAGTTTCTGATTGATTGAACTTTTCAAATGTAAGCCATCAAAATTTCTTTTAACAGTATTTTTTTAGCAAGGATTTGTACTGAATTAACATTTTTGCTAATATTGAAGTCATGAAAGTGATGCAGGAATACATCGATTTTCCGTTGCGAACGGCCGTAAAAGTGAAATGGCGTAAAATGCCTCACTTTACTTATCCCTGGCATTTTCACAGCGCATACGAAATTCTGTACGTTATTGAAGGCACGGGCACCAGTTTTGTGGCCGACAACATCGAACAATTTGCATCCGGCGATTTGGCCATGCTGGGCAGTAATCTTCCCCATTTTTGGCGAAGCGATGAAAAATACCATTTACCGGACAGCAAAGAAGAAATCAATTACATCGTGATTCAATTTCCCGGCAACCTGTTCCGCGAACCTATTTTCGAATACCCTGAATTCCATGTCATTCAAAAATTGTTTGAGCGGTCGTCGCGTGGAATCCGGTTTTTGCCGGCATTTTCCGAAAAGATGGGGAAGCGGGTTTTAAAGGTGGCCCAAAGTTCGGGTTTCGAACGTGTTATTTTACTGCTGAAACTTCTGCACGAACTGGCAAAAACAGAAAAATACAGGTTGCTGGCCGGAGAGTTGTATCATCAGCAAAATCATGATTTTACAGACGACCGCCTGACCAAAGTGTTGCATTTTCTGGCCACCAGTTACCAGCAGAAAATTGAACTTGAACAAGTGGCCGAAATTGCACATCTTCATCCCTCTGCTTTTTGCCGTTTTTTTAAGGAAAAGACCGGGAAGTCGTTTTCTGAATACGTAACCGATTTGCGAATTAGTTATGCCTGTCGTTTAATACTGGATAACAGACTATCCGTTTCGCAAATTTGCTTTGAATGCGGCTTTAACAACATCTCCAATTTTAACCGATCTTTTAAAAAACATACCAGATATACTCCTACGGAATATTACACGGAGTTTCACAGGTAAAGATATACCTGATAAGTATGCCCGATATGTTTGAGTTGCTTCGCAGTATTAGCAAAGCATACAAAATGCAAATCGGCGAACCTTCCGGTCAATTTCAATTAAACTTGATTTAACAAGGGTACCGTATTGAAAAGAAAAATTAAATGCACATAAACAGAGTTTTACAAATTATAAAAATATAAACCGGACTTTTGTCGGCTAACAGTGATTGTTTATTAATAAAGACCGGCATTCCCTTTTTCCCAAACCGGCATTAATTGCTCAACAATTTCAGGTTTTTCACCGGCAATGTTTACAGTCTCATTGGGGTCATTCTGATGATCATACAACTCAAATACCGGCTCTGCGTTTCTGAAATATTTTGTCAGCCTGTACCTGCCAGTCCGCAATGATATACCATTTCGGTAATAACTAAAAGCTGCATCCTCCCAATTGATTAGCGGATTGGAAATAAGCGTTACCACACTTTTACCATCGGTTTCATGAGGCATGTCCACATCGCACAAATCCATGAGCGTTGGATAAATATCGACTGTGCTAACCACCTTTTCAACTGATTCCCCTTTTGTTTTCCCGGGAACATTCACAATTAAAGGACTTTTTAAGGCTCTTTCAAATACGGTATGTTTTCCCCATACCAGATGGTCGCCCAGATGCCAGCCATGGTCGCCCCACAGCACAACGATTGTATTTTCAGCCAATCCTTGTTTTTCCAGTTCATCCATCAGTTCGCCAACCTGTGTATCGATGTAACTCACGCAGGCAAAATAGGCGTGGCGCAATTTCCGGGCATATTCGTCGGAAACCGGCCCATCAAGCGACGCTTTCTCGTCGCCCAACTGATAACCATTAAACTCACCACTTCCATGCAAGCTTGCCAGGTGCACATTTTCAGGAATGAACGGATTAGAAGATAAAGGAATTTCACTTTCATCATACATGTCCCAGTATTTTTTGGGCGCGTTAAACGGAAGATGTGGTTTAAAAAACCCGACACCCAAAAAGAAAGGTTGATCTTTTTTAGCCAATTCGCCCAGTTTTTCCAACGCCTGTTCTGCAATCAGTCCATCAGGATAACCGGTATCCGGCACATCGGCCATTTCGTAAGGTTTTACCTGGCGGTTCATGCTTTGGCGGTTTTCACCGTCGGCATACCCGAAAAAGGCATTCCAGCCCGTGCCCCATTTTCCGGGGTTCAGTAACATTTCATCCCAACTGTGAGGCAGTTCATATTCTGTTCCCACTGAGTCGGTATATCCATATAAAAGCCCTTCAGGATAGTGGCTGATTTTTCCGATTCCTACTGTGTAGTAACCGTTTCGGCGCAAATGATGGATAAAGGTTTCCGGCGTTTCGGTTTCCGGTTTGCCAGCTATAAATTTTTCACAAGCATGGTTACCCAAATGCTCTTTTGTTTTAGGCAGCATTCCGGTTAGTAAACTGTACCGCGATGCCCCGCAGGTAGGCACCTGCACAAAGTGGTTGGTAAATACCGCAGCAGTTTCAGCCAGCCGATCGATGTTGGGCGATTTGATATATTCATTACCATAACAACCCAACTCAGGCCGGAGGTCGTCGATAGCGATGAAAAGGATGTTGGGGTTTTCCTGATCTTGCTTTTTCCCAATTTTGTTGCCCGAAACAAGTTTGGAGGTACAAAACAATAATACCAGTAGATAAATTTTTAGTAAACTCATTATTATAAATTCTTATTTCTCATTCCGAAATATACCAATTTTCCATTTCTCTCTCCAGTTCTTTAACAATACCCGGATAATTACCGGCAAGGTTTTCTTTTTCGTGCGGGTCTTTTTCAATATTGAAAAGTTCTGTTTCAGCTTCGGGTTTATTGGTTTTGTCGGGAAGGATTAATTTCCACGGAAAATCAATGGCAATGCGGTAATACAGACTTGAATCGATGGTAGTAAAGTCGTGTGCAAAGGTTTCGGCAAAAATAACTTCCCGGTTTTTCAGGGCCGTTGTATCGAGCACATTAATTCCCTGTAATCCGGCAGGCGGTTTAATGTCGCAAATGTTATAAATGGTGGTGGCAATATCAATGCTGCTCACCGGATTTTTGGTGTTGAATTCAGGTTCAATTTTTCCGTCCCAGCTAAAAATAATCGGGGTGCGGATTCCCATTTCATAGGGTTCCCGTTTTGAACGGGGCGCATACCGGTTGGGCCTTTCCGGATCCTGAATCCAGCCATTATCGCAAACAAAAACAAACAAGGTGTTTTTTGTCAAACCTTTCTGTTCCACATAATCAATGAGCTGTCCGCAGGTAATATCAAACCATTCGCACATGGCCCAATAGTTTGCAACCGCTTCGGTGGGTGCAACCGGCAGGTATTTTTCCCGCAGGCTGTCGGGCGGATTATGCGGAGTGTGTGGCAAAAACGGTGCGTACCATACATAAAAAGGTTTGTTTTGTTCCTCCGCAGAATCGATAAACCGGTAAACCACATCAAGGCCTTCCCTGCCAATTTCCAGGCCTTCGTCGCCATGGCGTCCACCGCGGGCAGGATCTCCGTGGGTCATACCTTCATCGAAACCACCGGTTGCATAATTTCCAGGCCACCATTTGCCGGTTTGGAAAGAGGTATATCCGTTTTCTCCCAACACATCGGCAATGGTTTCCAGTTCTTCAAAATTCGAAATAACCGGCTGGTAATGTTCCATTCGCTCCTGCATCCATTCAGCAGAATACTTTCGTTCTGCCGACGAAAAAACCGGGTCGTTGCCCAAAAT
>CAZAMT010000159.1:0-9173 GCA_964486145.1 uncultured Bacteroidales bacterium | reverse complement strand
TTACAAAGTTACAACTGTACCATTTCAAAATATTGTAAATATGCGACAAAACTGTTTTTTATTTAATTTTTAAACTCCCACACAGCAACTTGAGTTAAAAAAAAAGGGTAAACATCGGAAGAGTTAATTAGTATTTGTCAGGAAAAAAGGCGAAAAAGAAAAAAAACAAAAAAAAGCTGTGCACATATTATCAGTTTAAGTACTTAAAAAACCTTATGATCTGGCTTTTTTTGTAACCGGCAGTTTGGGCATGTAAATCCGGTTAGCAATGCTTTTATTCAATAATTCCTGGGGTGTACAGTTTAAGTAAGCTTTTGGCGGACAACCAATAATGCGCTTAAAATCTTTAATAAAATGGGCATGATCGTAATACCCAAACTCAAGGGCTGTTTGTAGTAACGGACTTCCATCTGCTATTTTGTTTAATAGCCGGTTTGCACGTATTATACTGGCATAACCGTAAGGCG
The DNA here is from genome assembly GCA_964486145.1 of uncultured Bacteroidales bacterium. Lineage (GTDB taxonomy): Bacteria > Bacteroidota > Bacteroidia > Bacteroidales > JAAAOM01 > CAZAMT01. Next base: position 8,706 of record CAZAMT010000159.1, on the reverse strand, counting down.
AAATTCCCAAAAGTTCATGAAAGGCACGTTCCAGCTTTCTTCTGGAAATATCAAAACACTCACAGATGCTCTGAACAGATAGAATGCCCCGGTTAAGCTTTATGTAATTGATAATTTCGGATAACCAGGTATATTTCTCATAACTTGTTGAATTTTTTTTCTTCGCCAAACCTTCAAAGACAGCTTGCATGCCAAAAATATCATTATTATTTACCTCGTTTAAAGCATCAAGTATATGTTTTAGTTCACGGTAAATATCATCTCCTAATATTATATTATTGGTTAATTCGGATTCCATATATCCAAATAAACCAAAAAATCCAAGCGGTTTAAATACAACTGTAAAGGAAGTAACACTGCTGTTAATGCATAAAGTACTATCAAAATACAATTCATGATAACCAACAAAAAAGGATGAGGTATTTTTTATTTTGTATTTATCTGAATAAATCGTGCAATTAGAATCACCTAAGTGAAAAAAGAGTTCCAGGTTCCCATTTGGCAGCGGTCTTACAGCACTTGAATATTGATCATAATTTCCATTGCAATCACTCATGGAGGTAAGTTGATAATACTGTATATATGGCGAAAAAGCCGGGCTGGGAGGAATTTGTTTATAAATCATTACTAATGGGTTGTGGCATATAAATGCGGTTGGTTACGGTGAAATTGTAATAGTCATTGGGTATCTTGCTCAGATAACTTGCAGGGCTATAACCGATAATATGCTTAAAATCTTTAATAAAATGAGCCTGGTCATAATACCCGCATTCAATGGCTGCATCAATCACTGAATGTCCCAGGGCGATTCTTTTGAGGGTATAATTAAAGCGCAGGATTTTAAGGTAATGGTATGGGGAAATTCCCAGATGAGCGGAAAACAAGCGTTCCAGTTTTCGGCGGTTGATATTAAAACGTTCAACAATTTCGTTAATGCAGGTGAGCCCGTGCTTATACCTGGCATATTCAATAATAGAAACAAGATGTTGCACTTCACAACAAGCTGGAGTAAAGCCTGTTAAACTGTTTTCAAAAACATCCCGCATTTTTTCAACATTCTCCAGCCCGCATAATTTTTCATAGATAAATTTAAAATGCTTCTTAATACATTCACCATCAATGACATTATTAAATAGTTCCGATTCCCTTATCCCAAACAACTGGTAAAATCCAAGCGGGTTGAATGTAATCGCGAAACTGTGGACAGCACTTAAAGAAGCCATATGGGTTTTGTAATACAAATCATGTAACCCTACAAAAAAAATAGTGGCTTTAGTAAAATGATAATTTGAAGCATTTAATTGAACATCATCGCCGTTAAAATTGAAAAACATTTCCAGATGCCCGTTGGGTAGGGGTTTCACAGACCGCAAATAACTCACAAAATGGCTCTCGGCAGAATCTATCAAGGTATACTGATAATGATGGATGTACTTTGCGTACGTTGGGGATGGTTGGATTATGTCGAATATCATGGTGAGGGCTTTCTAATTAAACAATAACCAATCAATTCAAAATCAATAGGTAAAGTTACGACAATTCTGTTTTATTAGTATTATGTTTTACAACATTTTAAAATAATTTCACTCACTTATAAGAAATATGTTAACAGCAATTTTGTGGCAAGAAAACAGGTTCGGATCCATTTCTTTTTCTGTTTAAAATTTATTTCACGCAAAGTCGCTAAGACGCAAAGAGCTTTTAAGCATGATTCCTGCTTTGGAGGAACAGGTTGTGTGTGTTAAAACTTTGTCATGGGTATTTCTATCTGTTTATATTTTACCACTATTAAAATTAGAACGCTGATGACGCTGATTTTACCGATAATCGCTGATAGAAAAAATCCGCGTAAATCCGTTCGATCTGTGTTATCTGCGTTCCATTTATTCTAATCATCTGTTTACACACTGGTACGTCAATGAATGAACATACCGGCGTATATGATTTCTTTGGATTATCAAAGGGCCTTATTGAGGCTAATTGTATTGTAAATACCAGTATCATCTTTTCAAAAGTTAAGGTGTAACAAAAAATAAAAAATGCTGTATTAAGTGTGTAAATGATTTTTTTACTGATGGCAGAGAGTGAAAATTACAAGTAGTAATGAAGATTCTGAGATAGATTATACCACACCACACCAAACAATCTACATTTTTTATCAGTTAAAACGAAAATGGTAATATAAATTAATTTAATATATAATTATGAAGTGGCTATACAACTTAAAAATTGGGGTAAGGCTTAATGTGGTTTTAAGCCTGGTAATGGTGGTTATTTTTGTATCGTTTGGAATTTACGTTGTAAAAATTCAATCGTCAAAAATTTTAAATGACATGGAAATCCGAATGTTCGGAGAAGTGAATGATTTGGGAGAATTGATTGAAATCCAGATTGAAAAAAACCAGGAGAATGTCAATACGTTTATGAAAGTAGCCGACCGGCTTTGGAAGGATGAAGGGAATATTCATGTTTCAGATTCACAAAAAATCAGCATGTATGCAATCAATCAGATTACAAAAAATAAGCAACATGTATCTCTGCCAGCCTGGAAGCAGGGAGATGAAACCTTACAAAACAGTACAAAACTGGTAGATGAAATTCAAGAATACACCAATGCAACAGCTACGATTTTCCAAAAAATTGATGAGGGATTTTTGAGAATCGCAACCAATGTAAGAAAAGAAAATGGTGAGAGGGCAACCGGAACTTTTATACCGAATAGTTCACCGGTAATTCAAGCTGTTCAAAACGGTGAAACATATAAAGGCAGAGCATTTGTTGTTAACGACTGGTATCTTACTGCATACAAACCCATATACATTGATAACAAGGTAGAAGGAATTTTGTATGTTGGTGTAAAAGAAAAAGATATGGGAAGATTGAAGGAAGTATTTTATGCTAAGAATTACCTTGAATCGGGATATCCATATTTGGTTGATTCAAAAGGAATGCTGGTTATACACCCGGAACTCGAAGGTCAGAGTGTATATCAACATCAATTTATTAAAGACATGATTGATTCAAATCAGGATTTGGGCAAAATGGAATATCCCTGGGATGGTAAAACGAAATATCAATATTATAAATACATTGATGAAATTGATAGTTATGTAGCCGCGTCATTGTATAAGGATGAAATTATTGAAGATATTAAAAAAACACGAAATGCAGTAATCATGGCTATTATCATTGCTATCGGATTATTTTCATTGGCTAACCGTGTCATTGCCCGTTCCATTACAACAGGTCTTGATAAAGGCGTGGCGTTCGCGAGACAGATAGCAAACGGTGATTTGACCTCGCAACTAAATGTAAATCAGAAAGACGAAATTGGCCAACTGGCAACTGCTCTAAAAAATATGAGCACAAAACTTAAGCAAATTATGGTTGATATTCGAAGTGGTGCCGACAATATTGCTTCTGCCGGTCAACAAATCAGTTCCAGTTCCCAGGAATTGTCCCAGGGAGCCTCGGAACAGGCATCATCAACAGAGCAGGTATCATCATCCGTTGAAGAAATGACTGCCAGCATCCAGCAAAATGCAGATAATGCTCAGGAAACAGAAAAAATTTCATTGACTGCATCCGAAAGCATGCTACGAATGAATGAATCCAGCCGGAAGAGTCTGGACTCCATTCAAAACATAGCTGAAAAGATAACCATCATTAATGATATTGCATTTCAAACAAATTTGCTTGCTCTGAATGCCGCTGTTGAGGCTGCGCGTGCGGGTGAACACGGAAAGGGGTTTGCTGTAGTTGCAGCGGAAGTTCGCAAGCTGGCAGAAAGAAGTAAAATCGCTGCCGATGAAATTATGGAAATATCTTCTTCCAGCGTGAATGTTACCAAAGAATCACAGGAGATTATTGAACAACTGATGCCTGAAATTCAAAAAACATCAAAGCTGGTGCAGGAAATCAACGCAGCAAGTCAGGAACAGAACAGTGGTACGGACCAGATCAATAATGCAATCCAGCAATTGAACGATGTAACGCAACAAAATGCAGCTTCATCGGAAGAGTTTGCAACCAGTGCAGAAGAGCTCTCAGGCCAGGCCGATCAATTGAAGGATTTGATAGCATTCTTTAAAGTAGGTGACAATAATTCAGTTTTATCAAATCACCATTCTGGCTTGAAAGGAAATATTCATCAAATTAAAAAGTCAGGTGTGAAAAATGAACAGGTATCGCACAAAACAAATAAAGGGACTAAATTAAATTTAGATGTTGACAATAGCGGCAGCCCGAATGAATATGAAAACTTTTAAATGACGGGAGTATAATTGTCATTCCATAATATGTTGAAAACGGTTTTGGGTACCAACCTGAATCCGTTTTTTTATTTGCAAGCTTTGCACAAACAAGAAAAACACGGAAATTAATTTCATCAAATTCAAACAAATTACCTACTTGTTTTTTTATATAAGCAAATATCAATATTTTTTCATGTATAATCCCGTTTCAACATATCGTTTGCAGTTTTCAAAAGATTTCTCCTTGAAAGAGTTGAAGCCATTCATTGGATATCTGCACAATTTCGGAATTAAAACCATTTATGCATCACCCATTTTGGGGGCCACCAGTGCAAGCGAACATGGTTACGATGTAGTTAATCCTTTTATAATACATTCGGCTATTGGTTCTGAAAAACAATTTTTAAAGCTTCATCAAAAGCTTCAGGATAAAGACATGGGTTGGCTACAGGACATTGTTCCAAATCACATGGCTTATTCAACTCAAAATCCGTGGATTTTTGACATGCTCGAAAAGGGAATCGTCAGTACCTATGCAGACTATTTTGATGTTGACTGGAATTATAATCGGAATACAGACTTAATCGGGAAAATTTCACTGCCGTTCTTTGGTGATGATATTGAGTTTTTGATTAAAAATAAAGAACTTTTTATTGACTACAATGAAAAGTCAGGGCTTCACCTTAAGTATTATGAAAATGAGTTTCCGGTAAGTGTTGAAACATACCATGAAGTACTTCAAAACGTAAATTATGATTTATCTGACCTTAAAGAATCTGTTGAAAAGGCGATTAATCCTGTAGACAGGACTGATTTTTACAAACGTTTCGACCATCTCAAAAATACCTGGCTTTCTATGTATACCTCGGATAAAGAGTTTAAGGTTCGGGTAACCGCAGCATTATCTGAAATAAACGATGATGAAGAGGCACTGTTTAGTATCATTTTTAATCAAAATTACCTTCCTGAATATTGGGAAACAACAAACAGGCGCATCAATTACAGGCGTTTTTTTACCATCAATGACATGATTTGTCTGAACATGGATAAATTACACGTGTTTGAGCATTACCACAGGTATATCGTTGACCTGGTAGAGAAGGGTATTTTTACCGGCCTTAGAATTGACCATATTGATGGTTTGTTTTATCCGGGAGAATATCTGGATCGCCTGAGACGGGCAATTGGGGAAGATACCTACCTTATTGTGGAGAAAATTCTTGAAAAGGATGAGGAAATTCCGTCATACTGGCCGGTTCAGGGTACTACAGGGTATCATTTCCTGGCTCTGTGCAACAACTTATTAACAAATAATGATGCCGCTCCGGTATTTAACGGGATACATGAGGCAATCGGAGGAAAACGGATAACCGATTATGAAAAATTTTCATATAACAAGAAAAAATTCATTTTGTATCAGCGCATGCATGGTGAACTGGATAACCTAACCCAACTCTGCCTGGACATGCAAATCATCGGTGAGGTTGATAATAAAAGTCAGTTGAAAGAGGCCATTGCCGAGATTATGATTCAGTGTCCGGTATATAAATTGTATTTTGAAAAAGAAGGCATCTACGATCAGGAGCAGGATACCCTTGAATGGATTTTTAATCAAGCAAAAAAGAACAAACCCGGTTTACAGCAAATGCTTGAAGATCTTTTCAATGCCATCATTAAAGTTAATGATATTTCTGAGAAAAAAAGAGCGAATATCATGCACTTTCTGAGAAGACTGATGCAATTTACAGGGCCGTTGACAGCAAAGGGCATTGAGGATACTTCGTTTTACACGTACAATTTATTTATTGCCCACAATGAGGTTGGTGATTCACCGGATTATTATGGAATCAGTCATGAAGAATTTCATGAAGCCATGATGAACAGGCAGAAGAAATTTCCTTTGGCACTGAACGCCAGTTCTACCCATGATACGAAAAGGGGAGAGGATTTCAGGGCAAGATTGAATGTACTCAGTGATTTTGCTTCTCAATGGAAAACACTGATTCTTAAATGGAACAGTGAAAATAAAAGATTTAAAATCAAAATTAAAAATAAAGAATGTCCTTCCGCGAATGATGAATACTTTATATACCAGTCGCTCATTGGTGGGTTTCCGGTAGATATCATGGAGGTAACAACGTTTATCAAGCGTTTTAAAGAATACATTATAAAATCGATTCGGGAAGGTAAAGAAAACAGCTCCTGGGTTAAACCTGACCAGCCTTATGAAACAGGTATTTTGCAGTTCATTGACAGCATTATTCAAACTGAAACACCGTTTTTTGAATCATTTTTTGATTTTTACCGAAAAGTTAAAGATTTTGGCTATCTGAACTCGTTATCGCAAGTTGTTTTAAAATGCATGTGTCCTGGTATTCCGGATATATACCAGGGATGTGAGTTTTGGAACTTCAGCATGGTTGATCCGGACAACCGAAGGAAAGTAGATTATAAATACCGGGAAAAAGTGTTAAAAGAAATATCATCACGAAATAAAGAATCGAATATTTTAAAACATCTTTGGGAAAAAAATGATAACGGGAAAATAAAATTTTATATGACGCATAAATTGCTTCAGGAGAGAGCGATAAATTCCGATGTTTTTACATATGGGGGTTATATTCCATTGGTATCAACTGGTGAATTTAAAAACTATTTGTTTGGATTTTTACGTAAATATAAAAACTCCCGTTATCTTGTGGCAGTTCCAATGCATCTTGCCGTGGAAGACCCTGACGATTTTATATCTTTTAACTGGAAAAGCACCAGTTTATCGACTGATGAAGATATAACCGGTAATTGGACCAATATTTTTAATAATCAATTCGTTAAGATTAATAATAAATGCATGGCACGGGATGTGTTTAAAACATTTCCGATTGCCGTTTTAAAACAAGAGGTTTATGATGGATAGAAGTGCAGGTGTTTTGTTGCATCCCACATCGCTCCCCGGGAATTATGGAATGGGCGATATTGGTATCAAAGCATTTGAATTTGCAGATTTTCTTGAGAAGGCCGGACAATCATACTGGCAAATTTTACCCTTAAATCCCGTTCATGAAAAGAGTGGATATTCACCTTACAGTCCACTATCATCGGTGGCTGGGAATGCCTTGTTGATTGATATTGATGGATTACTTGACTATTCTTTTATAAAAGCAAAATTCAGCAGCAATAAAAAGTTTGAAAATGGCTCCATTGTCTATTTCCAGCAGGCAGAGCGTTACAGAAACCAGGTATTTGATCATACGTTTAAACAGTTTAAGGAAAATGCGGATGATGAGTGGTTAAAGGAGTTTGAGGATTTTGCATTGAATCAAGCTGATTGGTTAAATGATTTTGCCATGTTTATATCCATAAAGCGTATGTTCAACGGGGAAAAATGGAATGAGTGGCCAAAAGAATACAGGGACAGGGACAAAGAAACACTGTTGAATTTTCAGAAACACCACAGCAATGAAATTGAGAAAGAAAAATTCCTGCAATTCATTTTTTTCAGGCAGTGGCGGAAGCTGAAAGAATATTGTAATAAAAAAAACATACAAATTATTGGTGACATCCCCATTTACATTAGTCTTGACAGTGCTGACGTATGGGTATTCAGCGATTATTTTAAGCTCGATGAGGATAAAAATATGAAAGGCATTGCCGGAGTTCCTCCCGACTATTTCAATGAAAACGGGCAATTATGGAACATGCCGGTATTCGACTGGGAAAAAATGAAAAAAAACGATTACACCTGGTGGATGCTTCGTTTGAAGAAAAATCTGGTATTATACGATTTGATACGATTGGATCATTTCAGGGGATTTTCAGCCTACTGGGAAGTACCTGCAGGCGAGATGACAGCCATCAATGGAAAATGGATCAAGGGACCTTCCAATGATTTTTTCAACGCAGTTACACTTGAATTTCCGCAAATGCCCTTTATTGCTGAAGACCTTGGCGAGATTGATCAACCTGTATATGATTTAAGAGATCATTTTAATCTGCCGGGTATGCAGGTTTTACAATTTGCTTTTTATGATGATATGTCCGAATCAATTCATATTCCACACAATTATAAACGAAACAGCGTGGTTTATACCGGCACTCACGACAACAATACAGTGAAAGGTTGGTATAAAAAGGAATCAAGACATACAAAAAAGAGATTGAAGCAGTATATGAAGCGCAGAGTGAGTCATAAAAATATTCACCAGGTCATGATTGAAACGGCATATGCTTCTGTAGCAAAGTTGGCGGTAATTCCCATGCAGGATATTCTGGGACTTGGTGAGGAGGCCATTATGAACCGGCCGTCAATAAATAAAGGTAATTGGAAGTGGAAGTTGAAAAACAATGATATAAATAAAAAACACCAAAAATATCTCTATGGTATTTCAGCGTTTTACAACCGTCAAAATGATTAAGCTGGGTTTTCTGATGTATAAGATTTTGCCTTTAATAAATG
>CAZAMT010000158.1:7173-9186 GCA_964486145.1 uncultured Bacteroidales bacterium | reverse complement strand
AAATGGCGGAGACTTTATTTAGGCAGTGGTTCCTGCCTGCCGAAGCCTCGGCGCAGGCAGGTGTGGTGGAGGCGAGTGAGGAGTGGGAGATAGCATCTCTAAACGATGTACTATCAGTAAAAGGTGGAACAACGCCTAGCACAAAGAAGCCCGAGTATTGGGATGGTGATATTCATTGGACTTCACCACGAGATACCCTCTGTAATCCCCCTTGAAACGTGGAGATAGAGGCTAAGCAAATAGATTTCGAGTTTGATTAAAAGTCAAACGATCACTAAGCGCCTAATGAAGGTTTTAACAAGAAAAACACACTACAACGATTCTCCGAAGTCTTCTTTGAATTTAGCTGCGAGTTTTTCCGGCCAGTCTGAAACCGGGGCGAGCCTACCCATAAAAAAACGCAATACAGCCGGTTCATCAACAAACTTAAGTCCTCCGATAAGTTTCCTGTTATCGTATAACCATTTTAACCTGTCGATCAGGAACATGGTTTGCGACAATGTGAAAACCCTTCGCGGAAATGCCAGGCGCAGTAACTCCATGTCAGCAAGGATATCATTCCCATTTTCATCACGGACACTCGAAATGGTTCCCCGTTCCATACCCCTCACACCACTTACGATAAAAAGAGCTGATGCAAGTGCACCGGCCGGATATTCCTGTTGAGGTACATGATCAAGGAAATTCATGGAATCGATATGGCAACCCAGTGCACCGGGGGGTGTTACAACCGGGATACCGGCTTTATCAAGTTCATTTACGGCATATTTTATAAATGATGGTGACTGACCAATGATGGTATCATCTGTTGTTTCCATGATGCCGACGGCCATGGCTTCGATTTCCCTGACGGACATTCCACCATAGGTTAGAAATCCTTCGTACAACGGTACCAAATCGCGCATTTTAAGGAATAAATCCTCGCTGTTGGTGCAAATGCCTCCACCACGTGTTGAACTAACCTTTCGGCTGGAGAAATAAACAATATCGGCAAAACTGCACATCAACTCAAGGATATCTTTTATTGATGCGTTTTTAAATTCTTCTTCTCTTTCCTTGATGAAATAAGCATTTTCACCAATCAAACTTGCATCAAGAACGAAGAGAATTCCGTGTTCATCGGCAATTTTTTTCACTTCACGCATATTGGCAATGGAAAAAGGTTGTCCGCCAATCAGATTGGTTGAAGCTTCCATGCGCACAAATGCAACATGCTCCTTGCCATATTCGTTGATTACACTTTTTAGTTTCTCAATATCAATATTCCCTTTGAAAGGATGATTACTTTTAATTTTTAATGCTTCATCGGTATAAATTTCAAGCACTTTACCACCATTGATTTCCATATGTTCTTTGGTTGTAGTAAAGTGATAATTCATCGGAATTACATCACCTTCCTTAATAAAAACCTGGGATATAATATTTTCAGCGGCCCGACCCTGGTGCACGGGAAGAATGTAATGCATTTTGAACACATCCCGCAAGGCTTTTTCCATCCGGTAAAAACTTTGAGAACCGGCATATGCATCATCTGCCTGAAGCATGGCTGACACCTGATTGTCACTCATGGCATTGGTTCCGGAATCGGTAAGCATATCGAGAAAAATGTCTTTGGTGTTTAACAGAAACGTGTTATATCCACCTTCTTCGATGGCTTTCAATCTTTCTTCAATGGGCTTTAAAAAAAGCTTTTGAACAATACGTACCTTATGCAGTTCAACCGGAATACCATTCCCTTGATAAAATTTAATGTTTTGGGTGCCGTTTAATGACATTTTGTTAGATTTTAAGTTTACGATTCAATTTTTGAATCGCTAAAAATAAATGAATACAGTCAATTTGCAAGGGCATATATAAAATACAAATCCCATTGACCTGTTCTAACAGAGAACAGGAACAGCTTTAAAATATTGTATCATAGGGATATAACATACGCTATGACAAATGTTAGTATTAAAATTATTGTTTGTTTTTCACCACTATTGTTATTTAGAATAAAAAAACGTTTTCTAA
>CAZAMT010000158.1:0-7073 GCA_964486145.1 uncultured Bacteroidales bacterium | reverse complement strand
AGCCATCGATACCGGCGGGCTGGATCACCAAGTTTTACAGAAACAACCAGTTCGTGGGAACCAAAACTGTGTTGGTTGATACGGTTAAATGCGTAGTCAAAAGCATATCCAAAATAGAGCCTGTTTACCTGGAGGCCCAACAATCCAATCAGGGCATTGTTTGTGCGGAATGATATACCTCCCCAGTATTTTTTGTCATATATCATGCGCAGGTTGATGTCAAACTGAAGAAAAAGGTCTTCTGTTCCTTTTAAAAGTATGGAAGGTTCAATTTCCCAGTCGGTTCTTTTAATTTCCCGTAATGTTCCGGCAGTTAAAAAATAGTGCCTTTTCATCCGGTAATTGGCGTATGCTTCTGAACCATTTCCACCAATTTTCAGCATTGATTCGAATAACTGGGTTATGGAAACTCCGGTAAAAAACTGTTCTGATGAATAATGTACTCCCACATTGGCATCCGGAATATACAATACCCGGTTTAAGCTGCCCATCAGCGGATCGCCCGGGTCCCTGAAGATGGACTGTCCTTCGCCGGCTTTATCCCAATCAATCCTGAACTGATATGCAACACCTGACAATCCGAATGATAGCCGGGAAGTACCCATGTGGATGTGATAGCCATATGTAAATTGCAATCCTGTCCGGTCAATCAACCCGTTACGGTCGTTAAATGCATACCCCCCAAGACCTACCCGGCCTGATCTGCCTTTTTTATATTTTGTTGTTCCATCCGGATCTCTGCTAATTGTAAAGCGTTTGCGAAGCAGCCTTGTCTGGTAGCTTAAGGCATAAGTTTTCGGTGAATTCTCAAATCCAATCCATTGTTCACGGGCTGTCAGGCTGTACACCGTATAACCTTCAGAACCTGCCAATGCCGGGTTCAGCAAAAATCCATTGAACATATACTGGTTGTACAATGGCACTTGCTGTGACAACAAAGATAAGGGTATCAGGCTACAAAATATTATGATAGTCAGGTACTTCCTCATTTACGTGTTATCCGGTATTGTTTATCATCTTATTATTGTTACGTTTCCTGTTCTCGAATGACCATCAGCAAAATCAATGATGTAGTGATATGAATCCACAGGAAGCGGTTTACCATTTGAAATGTCCGTTCCATCCCATTCATCAGCATAGCCGTTCGTTGATATAAATACAAGTTCTCCCCATCGGTTGTACACTTCAATGACAGCATTCGGATATATTTGTCCGACAATAACCCCATCCGGATACCTGTCTGAAATAACAACGAGATTCCACTTATCATTGTATCCGTCGCCATTGGGTGTAAATGCCAGTGGAATATCCAGGCAGTCCCGAATATCACTTATCAATGGAACTGTATCAATTAGTTCACAATCGTGTTTATCCAAAACCGAAAATACATATTCATCTTCGATTACATTATCCAGGAAATTGGATGTTTCACCGGTGGACCACTGGTACACATAACCTCCTGAACCTCCGGTAACATCCGCGAGAATGCTTCCATCACTCATGTCAGGACATGCAGGAAGAACAATATCGTAATCGACCTGCAAAGGCTGTGGTTGGGTAACTTCCACTGTTGTATCCAAAACGCATTCATTGGCATCTTTAATATTAATTCCGTACAATCCGGCTTTGAGATTTTCAGCATTTTGTTCGTTCATTCCGTTGGTCCACTCAAACCCATAGGGCCGGGCTCCTCCGTCAATATCAAGGAACACACCTCCATCGTTGTAATCATTGCACGAAACATTATGTATATCAATGTATACCTCCAGGGGTTCCGGGTTATCAATTTTCACTGTCTGTGAACCTGTACAACCAATATCATCTTCGATGCTCACTACATAATTCCCTGCGCCTACATTGTTTATTTTACGCGAGGTATCTCCCGTGCTCCAAAAATAAGCGTATGGTTCCCTGCCTTTATTCACAACAGCCTCAATAACGGCATCCGAAGCTCCAAAGCATGACAGTGGCTGGTCACCTGCATACTGTAACTGTGGATTCAAATTAATTTCAAGAGAATCAGACCGCACCAGTTGCACTGCATCTACTGATATACAGTTATTTGCATCATGCACGGTTACTTTGTACGTTCCCTTTCGGAGATATTCAATGCGGGCGGTGTTACCTCCATTCGACCATTGAATGCTGTAAGGTTCAATACCTCCGGTTGGATCTACCGCGGCAAAACCGTTGGAGTCCGCATTGCAACTGATATCCCTGTACGTTGTATGCAACTTCAATTCGGTTGGTTCAAACAATTCAAATGTCTTTGATTCGGCACATCCGTTATCATCTGAGATATCTACGGTATATGAACCTGCTGTTAACTGTTGCTGGTCTTTAGCGGTTGTTACCAGTCCCTCGCCATTTGATGTGGACCAGTTGTATGCGTATGTTGATGAGTCACCTCCCGATGGAAATAATTGTATTTGCCCGTTTTTTCCGCCATAGCAACTTATTTCGTAATCAAGGTGTTTTGGAATGGAATAATTGATATCCATGACGGCTGGCTGGGTTAAACTATAATTTTCCTGGTGCTTGCAGGCAACTTCATCTTCAACAGTGAGCGTATAAGTTGAAGCCGACAGGTTTTCCACTGTTTTTGATTTCATACCGTTTGACCAGTCGTATTTATATTGATTGTTTGGAGCATAGCCACCGGATGCATCTACGGTTATTTTTCCATCAGACTTTCCGTTGCAAGTTACATTAAAACCTCCACTGTATTGGTGCAATGTTGCAGCAACCTGGAATGAGTCAGGTTGTGTTAATTCAAAACTATCGTTAACCATGCAGTTGAAATTATCTGATACGGTTACGAAATAGTTGCCGGCCAGCAATTCCTGCTGCATGGGTTCATCCTGAACGAGCGTACCGCCAATGTCTGTGGTCCATTGAAAATCATATGGATTGTCGGGGTAATCATGTCCTCCGGTAACTACATTCAGATTGATGAATCCGTTATTATCACCATAACACCTGATTTGAAATCCACCCGGATAGTCGGATAAGGAATAACCATCAATGCGTAATTCTTCCGGTTCCAATACTTCGAAAGATTTCTGTTGATAGCAACCAACATCGTCTGTTGCTGTAACCGTGTAGGTTCCTGCCGGGACATTATAGATCGAAGCGTTTGTTGTTGATTTTACGGCCGGCCCTTCCCAACTTAAGTTGGGTGCATTACTGTACGCCGTTAGTGAATCAACGGTTAATCCATTGCATCTGATATGATAAGGGCCGTAGATGGAGGAAGCGTAAACCTGAATTTTTATTTCGTCCGCACTTTTCAGGTAGTACTGATCTTCAACCTCACAAGCATTTGTATCTGTTACAACAACTTCGTAATAACCAGCCAGCAGATCGGTTAGGGGATTACCCGTGGCGTAAAAGGGTTCAGAGCCCTGCGAAGGGCCTGTAGGCCAGATATAGGTATAACCGGCAGTACCGCCCTGCACTGCTACAGTGAGTTCCCCGGTTTTATCACCATAGCACTTGATGCTGTCGAGCATGTAAATCTCAGCTTTAAGCACATCAGGTTCAATCATCACGATGGTATCAAAAGCTGTACAGCCAATTTCATCGGTTACCTGTACCTGATATTTCCCTGCCCCTATATTGTTTAAATTGCGGGTAAACCAGGTAGCTCCGTCAGAGTCTCTTGTCCATTGATATTGCGCATTGTTTTGCGAATAACCGCTGACAGCAATATAACCACCCCAGGCTTGCAACCCGATTTCTCCATCCGTATAATCATGGCAACTTATGTCCCAGCCACCGATGATATCATTTGCACTGATGGATGTTACTTCTGTTTTGAGAGTTGGCATAACATCGATATCGATGGTATCACTTATTCCTTTGTTGCAGGTTAAGCCACCGGGAATATTGATTATTTTCGGATACAATTCATAAATGATATAGCGTACACCGTTTTCAGTTGTATTCACAAGGGTATTGGTGAAATTCTGAATGGTATCAGTAGTTCCTGTAAGGGTATAACCTTCAATACCCGGCGGGCTGATGGTTACCAAATCATATGCCATTTCTCCTATCACTTCATTTGGTGAGGTTACCTCGAAATTAATTTCAGATTCGTTGCAGTAAATCGTATCCGTTGTACTTATGTTGATCCGTGGTGTCGGATTCAGGTAAAGCATAATGCTTGTATCAATTCCATTCATGCAATCGTACGCCGGGTTGCCTTCACGAGGATCTTTTATAAATGGTTTGATGGAATACCTGATCTCCTGGTAACGCTCTGTGTTGTTCACAAGGATATCATTGATGATATTATTTGTTGCAAGTTCGTAATCATCGCCACTGGCCTGCACACCCGTAACTTGATCATCACCGTTTATAATGACGGTTTCCAGTTGATAATATTTGTCTCCGATGACCTCGCCATTTAATGAAGTGAGCGTAAACTCAACCTGCGATGTATCGCAGAAAATGGTATCGTCAATGGTCATTTCAATTTCCGGGGTGGGATTAAGGTAAATATGGATCAACGTATCAAAGCCATTGGAACAACGATCGGAGCCATTAAATTTGATTTTCGGTATAAATTGATAGTCAATAACCTGATAGCGGTTTGAATTATTCGTTAGAAAGTCGGAGAAATTTCCATAGGGTTCGTCCGGTGATACCCTGATTTCGGATGTGCTGCGAACACCCTCCACCTGGCCGGGGTTATAAACCGGAATAACATCGTACCACAGATCACCAATCAGCATCCCCTCACCTGCCTGTAAAGAATTGACAGTGAAAGGTACATTGGAGGAATCACACCAAACCGTATCGGAAATATTTACATTAATAAATGGTTTTGGGTTAACATAAATGGTAATGCTGGTATTGCTGCCTGTTGAGCAGTATTCTTCGAGTCCTTCACCCCTGGGATCCCGAATCACCGGTTTGATGGTGTACGTAACCGTATGGTACCGCAAATCCTTGTTATACAACGTGTCGGTAATATGGTTGTCGGAGAGATCATAATATGCAGTTGGTTGAATTCCATCAATGAGAGGAGAGAACGATGTTTCAAGATAATAATATTTGTCACCCAGTACCTTTCCCGTGCGATCGGTCAGTTCAAAATCAACCTCGGCTGTATCACAAAACAGGGTATCTGCTATATTTACATCCAACACAGGTGTCGGGTTAATGTAAATGTTAATGGTGGTATCAACCCCGTTGGAACATAAATCAGACCCGTCAAGCTTGAATTTGGCTTTAAAATGGTACGAGATCATTTGAAAACTGTCTGTCCTGTTCACCAGTGAATTGGTGAATCCGTAATCAGGCGCAAGGGCATATTCCGGAGGATTTGTGATCCCATCAACTGCACCGGCAATGCTCGTTGTATTTAAATCGTAGTAAATTTCACCTATCACACTGCCGTTGGGTGAGTTTACATCAAAAATGATATCAGATAAATCACAATAGATGGTATCATCAATGGATACGCCGATTTTTGGTGTCGGGTTGAGATAAACCACGATGGTTGTGTCTTCTCCATTCTCGCAGAAAGGAAGATCTGTATCCGGATCCCAGAATATCGGGGTAATGTTGTATTCAATGGTTTGATAATCGTTGGTGTTGTTAATGAGTGTATCACTAAAATTATTAAACGGGTAGTAGCCATCATCCTGAATGCCTGATACACTGCCCGATGCGGTGGATTCAATGTAATAGTACTTATCCCCGTGCACCACGTTGTTTTGAGAGGTCAGGTCAAACGTGATCATGGTGGAATCACAAATGGTATCGGGTACCTGGATGGTAAAACGGGGCGTGGGATTCAAATAAACGGTGATAACGGTATCCTTCCCGTTCTGACAATATTCTGTTCCGCTGAACGGATTTCTGAATACAGGACTAATTGTAAACTCAACGGTTTGCAAGTCATTGCTTTCGTTCGAAAGTGTAAAGTCCAGATCCGTCAATGTATGAAAACCATCGGAAGGAACACCGGTTACATCCCCGGCAGTATAATCGGTGGTTAATACATATCCCTTTTGTCCAATAACGGTGCCATTACCCGTGGCTGGATTGATAGTTAACTGGCTGTCATCACAATAAATCGTATCGCCGATATCAATGGTAAGGACAGGTGTTGGATTCAGGTAAATGGTAATGGATGTATCCGGAGTTGCATTTTCACAGTAATTTTTGCCTGTATACGGATCTTTGAATTTTGCCCAAAACCTGTATGTAATGGTTTTATACGCAATCGTTTTATTAACAAGGGTATCTTTAAATTCACTACCCGGAACACCGGCAATGGCATAATGCCCGTCTGCCTCCACGCCATCCACGCCAGCAGCATCATACACGGTTTCAAGCCGATAGTACTTGTCGCCTATCACGGCACCGTTTTGCGAAACAACATCAAAAGATACAATGGTAGAATCGCACACCGTATCAGCGGATGCTGTTACTGTTATTTCGGGAACCGGGTTTACCCATACAACGGCCTCCCTGGACGGGCCGGGACAGGACAGTTCATCATTTTCGTCAAGGGCAAACGGCGTAATGGTATAAACGATACGTTGCGCTGCATTTGTACTGTTGATCAATACATCTGCAATGACATCCGCGCTGTCAATGCCATCGGAGATATTTTGCGTAAATCCGGTAATGGCCCCTGGCACATCAGGCACCGCTGTATAATGGAATTTTAGCCCGCGTTTTGCCGTTGTTGGCGTTAGCACCGGTAAATCAATGGTTTCGCCCGAACAAATGGTATCACTGGCAATGGGAGTAACCACCGGTGTGGGGTTGACAGTAACCACAGTATAAACCGTATCACTGTTACAGAAAATGGGGTTGCCGTTGGCATCGAGCAGGTAGCTGACAAACATGTATTCGATGCTGCCGAACGTATTTCCCGCATTGGATACAGTATCGGTGAAGATGGTATTGGCATCTAAGTTCCCGGCAAACGGGTTGTAATCAAGGTCCGGATCGGTAGCGCTGGCATGTACATCCACCCTGATATCATTAGTGGGCAGGGCCGGCGAGCCAATTTCAAAATCAATGATACTGCTGTCACACACCAGGGTATCGGG
>CAZAMT010000157.1:0-9236 GCA_964486145.1 uncultured Bacteroidales bacterium | reverse complement strand
TTCATGTTAAAATTCTATTTTTGTATACAAAATACATAATATTGTATGGAATTTTCACCCATTGAATATACAGATCTTAGCATTCAGGCTTATGAACGGATTAAAGAAATGATTTTATCCGGCAAACTGAAGCCGGGTGAAAAGCTGTACCAGGAAAAACTTGCCTCCAGTTTGGGTATCAGTCGAATGCCGTTGCATAAAGCTTTCCAGATGCTTGAAGACGAATTTTTTGTTGAAAGCCGTCCACGTCGGGGTTTTTTTGTTCGTCAAACGGATATCCGTGAAATTATCGAAGCTTTCGAGTGCCGTGAAGGCCTTGAAGGTATTGCAGCAAGACGTGCAGCGAAAAATCTGTCACCCGATCAAATCAACGATCTTAAAGGATTGGTGCAACCTTTCATTCATCAGGAAAATATCGACATGATTGTATACCAGCGCAACGACCAGGCCTTTCATGAAATGATCATCCAGGCCAGTCATAATTCTGTACTCCAAAAGCTTAACAACATCGGAAATGTGCTCATACGTACATTCCCGAAAGGCATCATTTTACCGGTCAGGGATTCCATTCAGGACCATCTCCTCATTATTGATGCAATAGAACAGCGTAACCCGGATTTGGCAGAAAAGCTCATTCGAAATCATTCCAAAAAAGCCCGATACATTCTTGAGAAACAATTAATTAAAACTATTGAAGAATAAATACATGGAATACAACATTGCATTGGTGCCCGGAGATGGAATTGGTAAAGAAATAACCCCTGCCGGACTGGAAATATTGAAAAAAACAGCCAGCTTGCATGGTTTTACCATCACAACTGAAGAATTTGGTTATGGTGCAGGGTATTACAAGTCTCATGGCTGTTTTATGCCACCCAACGGATTGGATACCCTCCAATCGTTTAATGCCATCCTTTTTGGTGCCGTTGGTTTACCGGATGTTGATGATACTCTGCCCGCAAGGGATTATACCTTTAAGGTTCGAACCGGTTTCCAGCAATATGTAAATTATCGTCCCGTGCGTATTTGGCCTGGTGTGCAGCGACCTCTGCGTACAGAAACACCATTTGATTTTGTAGTAGTAAGAGAAAATACCGAAGGTGAATTTGTACAGGTTGGAAGTCAGTACTTGCCTGATGCGGAAAACGGAATGGGTGTGGATACAAGCATTTTCACAAGAAAAGGAATTGAACGGATTGCTCATTTTGCATTCCAACTTGCACGAAAACGACGCAAACACGTTACGACCGTAACCAAATCCAACACACTAATCAATAGCCTGACCTATTGGGACAGGGTAATTGGTGAAGTTGCAACTCAGTACCCTGATGTGGAACACAGGTACATGTACATCGATGCCACTTCTGCCAATTTTGTGTTGAAGCCCTGGATTTTTGATGTGGTACTTACCAGTAATTTATTCGGTGATATTCTAAGTGACCTCGGAGGAGCGCTGATGGGAAGTCTTGGACTGGGAGGAAGCGGTAATATTAATCCCGAAAAAGATTATCCCTCGATGTTTGAGCCCATTCATGGTTCAGCACCCGACATTGCAGGCCAGGGTATCGCCAATCCGGTGGGAATGTTCTGGTCTGTTTCACTGATGCTTGAACATCTCGGCCAAACAGCAGCAGCTACATCCATATTGGATGCCACCGATGCGGTTTTGTCAGAAGGTATTTTACCTGTTGATTTGGGTGGTAAAGCAAAAGTTGATGAGTTGACAAATGAGGTTATAAAAAGATTACATTCATAAAACTATGATATGGAGTAAAATAACCGATCTTACTTTACCTTTTAAGGAAGGTATGAAAGGTTATTCACGGAACATAAGTAAAACCCTGAACAAGGATGGCTGGAATGCATCAATACTGCATTTGTATTCCCATGCAGGAACGCACATGGATGCACCATTTCATTTTGGCCTTTCGGATGTTACGATAGATGATATGCTATTAACCGATTTTATTGCGGAATCAATTGTCGTGAAAATAGCGAAGGTTCAACCAGGTATGCTATTATCCACAACTCATGTAAAACACATTCCTCAACCCACACTCCAGGGAAAAGGAGTTTTATTTCATACCGGATGGAGCAGGTATTCGAATGACATTGATATATACAGAAACAAGCTTCCACGAATCAGTGAAGAGCTGGCAATATACCTGGTAAATGCCGGGGTTAAACTCATAGGTGTGGAGCCTCCTTCCGTGGCAGATGTTAATAATAAGGAAGAATTAACAGCAATTCATACCATTTTACTCAAAAATAATATCACCATTGTGGAAGGCCTTACCAACTTAGAGAAGATTACAAGGGAATGGTTTACATTTATTGCGCTGCCATTGAAGATTGAAAACGGGGATGGCTGTCCGGTGCGGGCCCTGGCCCTGGAAAATTGATAAATAACAATATCTTAATTATTTAAAATAACGAACTAACGTGTTCATTTAACTGACTATTTTGATTACCATGCAACCTAAATTTTACATACCACGACGTTACCTTCTTGTGTTGGGAACATTTATTATTTCACTTTTTATGTATATCGATCGTGCCTGCATATCTGCGGCGAAAGATTCAATATCAAGTGATTTGAACTTTACCGATACACAGATGGGTTGGGTTTTGTCCATTTTTGCCCTTGGATATGCTTTATTTCAGGTTCCCGGCGGATTATACGGTGATAAGTATGGTCCACGCAAGGTCCTGGCAACCATTATTTCCCTTTGGTCTCTTTTTACCGCACTCACCGGTACAACCTGGAATTTTATATCCATGATGGTTACACGTTTCTTTTTTGGTGCGGGTGAAGCAGGTGCGTTTCCAAATATTTCAAGAGCAACCTTTACCTGGATACCTCTCCATGAAAGAGGGATTGTTCAGGGAATCAACTTTTCAGGCTCCAGGCTGGGGGCGGCGTTTGCCATGCCTTTCATAGCCTGGCTGATAGCTTCCGTAGGTTGGAGAAATTCCTTTTTTATCCTGGGAATATCGGGTATCCTGTTTGCTGTTCTGTGGTATGTTTTATTCCGTGATAAACCCGAAGAACACATTGCAGTGTCCGAACAGGAAAAAAAATATATTCTGAAGACAAGACAACAGACCAAAACCTCAAAAGTTGATCCTATTTCATCCAAAAAATTATTTGGTTCACGAAATGTATGGCTGGCTATGATCCAGTATTTTGGCAGTAATTTCACTTTTTTCTTTACTCTTACCTGGCTATTTCCGCATTTAAAAGATAAATATGCACTGGATCTCATCGAAGCAGGTTTTTATGCTTCGGTCCCATTGGTGGCGGGGTTCATTGGTAATTGGTTTTCCGGGATCCTCGTAGATGCCATTTATCGGCGAAACAATTGGAAAAAAAGCCGGAGGCTGCCTGCTGTCATCGGATTTTCCCTAGTAATTATCGGATTGATGGGAAGCATTTACATGAATAGCATCAATGGTGCTGTTATTTTTCTGTCCATTGCAATCTTTGGTGCAGATATGACCCTCAGCCCATCATGGTCGTTTTGCATTGACATTGGCAAAGAACATTCCGGAGCCGTTTCAGGCACAATGAATATGGCCGGAAACTTTGGTTCCTTTATCACTGCGCTGGCATTTCCATATTTACTATCATGGACAGGATCAGAGATTCCATTTTTTTATGTAGCAGCAGCACTGTCCATGATTTCAATTTTCGTCTGGATGCAAATGGATCCTGAGAAAGAAATAACTTAATATAAATCCAAATGAATCATGTCTATACAATAATCTGTGTTACCCTAATTATTGCACAATGCAGCAGAACACACCACCATGATCGTCTACAGATTTACAAAAATGACCAGTTTAAAATAGATATTAAAGATATTTTGATCAAAAAACTATAGTTTAATCATGAAAAAATATAAAGGTGTTGGTATCGGTGCAGGATATTTTGCCGGATTTCAATACCGGGCCTGGAAACGGATTCCCGAAGTTGAGATTACTGCCATGTGCAACCGGAATGTTGAAAAAGCACAACCCATTATGGATGAATGTGGTATATCAAATCATTACAAGGATTACCTTGAAATGCTTGATAAAGAAAAACCTGATTTTGTTGATGTTATTACTCCCCCCGAAACACATCTTGAAATGTGCATGGAAGCGGCTGACAGGGGAATTCATATTGTGTGTCAGAAACCGTTGGCTCCGACCTATGAAGAAGCAAAAAAAATTGTGGAATATACAAACAGAAAAGGAATCCGGTTTATGGTACATGAAAACTGGAGATTTCAACCCTGGTACCGTGAAATGAAAAAACGTATAAATCAACAAATCATTGGTGATATTCACACCCTTTATTTCAGGTCAAGAATGGGTGACGGCTGGGGCGAAAATGCTTATATTCCTCGTCAGCCTTATTTCAGGGAATACCCGCGGTTTTTGGTTTATGAAAATGGTATACATTTTATTGATACATTTCGCTACCTGCTGGGCGAAGTCGACCAGGTGTATGCTGTTTTGAGAAAGCTAAATCCGGTTATTAAAGGCGAAGATGCCGCACATGTTCATTTTAAATTTCAAAATGGTCAGGTTGCCTTATGGGATGCCAACCGGTACAACGAACCTAATTATCCTAACCCGCGGTATACGTTCGGTAAATGCCTGATTGAAGGCACACGGGGCGCTATTCGGTTATATTCAAATGGAGAAATCACCATTCAACAGCTTGGGGAAGAGGAAAAAAAACATACCTATGAACATAATGACATAGATTTTGCCGGTGACTGCGTTTACACTACCCAACGGCATTTTATTGATGGAATGATTGCAAACAAACCTTTTGATCCCAATGGTGATGATTACCTGCGCAGCATTGCCGTGCAGGAAGCTGTTTATCAGTCATCAGCGGAAAACAAGGTGAAAAAAGTAACTTATATTATTTAACGTAAAACTATTGATGATGAAAAAATATATGCTGACTGTCAACTACTTATTCTTATTCATGGCAACGTCGTAGCCGATCCCAACCAGATTATGTATATGGCAGATGCCATCCGAATCATGAATAGCTGTACAATAAAACCGATCGTTTTTAACGAAGACGCCCACTTTGATTTTGATAATGATATGAACAACATTGTGGCTGCCGTCAGCAAATATGCATCCTGGGGATATTTTGGGCTCCGTGCGGATGACGAAGGCTTTGAAAGTGGTTTCCAGAGCGCCGGCAGGCTGGTCGATTAGTTCAGACCGGAAAAAGGCTGAATGGAAAGATTTTGCTGAAATAAAGAAAACATTGATAAGTTATAATGATGGAAAACATTCAGAAAAAACAATATATAATAGCAACAGGAACTATTAACCATGGTCAACGACAACACACCTGCTGACCATCCAAACATGAAAGAACTTGTGGAGCTTTCAAATATGGTTGAAAAGTATGAAGTAGAAAATTGCTCCATGGGTACACCTTCGTTAAGGGATGACATTGAACTTAAAACGTTCGAAACGAAATTGAAGCAAAAAGAACTGGCAGAAATCCTGGGCACCAGTTCCTCCGGTATCAGTGAGTATCTTAACGGAAAAAGGGACATTACCATTGAAATCGTCCGGCCATTGCACAAAAAACTGCACATTGACAGTGATATTATTTTGGAGGGCTAAATATTCCCTTCACTTAAGAGAACAGTTTTTCAAACCTCCATCTCTTTCGTCACAGCAATTGCAGCCACAGTGCCATCGGCAATGGCAGTTGTAATCTGCCGGTATTTTTTACTGCAAATATCTCCTACGGCATACACACCTGGTAAATTCGTTTGCTGATCTTCATTGGTTTTCAGGTAGCCCCATTGATCTATTTCAAGTTTTCCACCAAACATCGATGTATTGGGTTTCATACCAATAAAAATAAAAACCCCATCGGTTTCCAACGTTTTATATTCATTCGTTTTTAAATCCTCAATTGTTACACGCATGCCTTCACCCACTCTTTCGAATTTACGGGGTTCGTGTTCAAAAATGAAGTTGATCCTGGGATTGGCAAACGCTTTTTCCTGCGCTGTTTTATTTGCCTGTAATTTATCAAACTGATGAACAATGGTTACCTTGCTGGCAAACTTTGAAATGAAATCCGATTCTTCAATGGCGCTATTACCCCCGCCAATAATAACAACTTCCTTGTCATTATAATATTTTGCATCGCAAGTAGCACAGTACGACACACCTTTTCCCTTCAATTCAATTTCTCCGGGAATATTTAACAAATTAGGTGAGGCACCCGTGGCAATAATAATCTTTTTAGCTTTGATGGTTTCCACATCATCAATAACTATTTCTTTTTTATCAAGATCAACATGTGTTACATCAACCGATACTTTAAATTTTGTTCCACAAAGCTTGGTTTGTTCGGACATGTTATGTGACAACATATACCCGGGTTGTGGATCGATGAATCCCGGGTAATTTGAAATTTGATGTGTGGTGGAAACCTGTCCGCCGGGCAGTGCCGTATCGATCATGATGGTATTCACTTTAGCCTGGCATAAATATAATCCGGCGGTTAATCCTCCCGGCCCCCCACCGATGATTGCCACATCACATTCGGAGGTAAATGGTTTAATCTGTGATTTTATTTCGGTCACCCTTTCTTGTGAAATCAAGTTGTCAAGATTGGTAATGAGTTCCGATCGTTTGATTCCTCCTGCCAGGCGCTCGCCGGTTTCTTTTCCATTCTCATAAAAAATTACCGTTGGTGATCCTTTCACACCCAATCTTTCAGCAAGATCACGATTTTTTTGACGAAAGATCTTAACAAATTTAATGTCATTGCCATACAATTCGGCCAAACCTTCAAATTTTGGTGCCAGCGCCTCACAAGGCGGACATTCATTCGAATAAAAATCGAGGGCTACCTTCCCTCCTTCCAGTACTTCTTTTTGATATTCTTCAGTGGTTATTTCTTTCATTATTATACTATTTTAAGTTATATCAACTTTTATGATATCCAGTTCCCTGTAAAGTCCGATTCCCAGCTCCAACAATGCTTTCACAGGTCTGCAATCGGGTGAATGGAGACTTCCGGATTGGTTTTTGGCAATGGAAGCACATCCCCCGCCGCAAATCAATTGAACTTCACAATCTTTGCACTTTTCAATGCTTAGCACATCCCGTTCTTCCCATTCTTCCACCATGTCTTCATACAGGTTTATCCCGGGATAAAAGGTACCTAGTTTTTCATCTGATTTACCCACGGTTGCTGTGCATGAATAAATGGAGCCCGTGTAATCAAATGCCCACTCAGTTTTACACCCGGGGCAGGAATCAAATAACGGATCCGGCAGTTCACCATTATCGAATAAAAATTTTGAAATGGAAAAAGCAGGTTTGTGAAAGTCAAGTATTTCAGGGTGATTTTTAATCAACCTGTAAACGTCCTGATACATTTCAATGCGTGAATATAATTTAGATTGCGCGGATTGGCAAAAATGCAATTCATAGTTTCGGCCCAGTTGTGTTTTGAACAACGAATGTTCTGTCCAACCCTTTTCTTTTGCAAAACGCGCCAACCTGGGAAGTTCATCAATGTTTTCTTTATCAATCACCATTCGAAGGTTAACGGGCATACCTGCCTTGAGTGCAGCATCAATGCCATCAACAATGCCGGCAAATGTTTCATTGCCGTTTTTTAATGGGCGCCGTTTATTGTGTAATGATGCAGTTCCATCCAGTGTAACCTGGATTTCCCGGATACTTGCTTTTGATAACACGGGAATATAATCTTTTAAATGATAACCATTTGTAACCACAGCAAGTTCAATCCCTTGTTCCAGGCATTTATCGACAAAATATGATATTGAGTCCTGTTGCCGGGATGACATTAATAACGGTTCACCACCAAACAATGTGATGTATTTATTTCTACCAATAAATTTTGAAGAAACATACGAAAAAAATGCATTTATTACCTCTTCAGAAAACGGAGCTGTTTCATTCTGATAATCATTCTGATAACAATACGAGCAATTAAAATTACACGTATAATTGGGAACGTAGAATATTTGTATTTCATCACTTTCCCGGGAGTCAATAAAATCAAGATATTTTTTTCGATACAGACGTTCTTCATCTTCCGGATGAACGACATACCCCTTTTCAATCCATTGTGTATTCTTCAGTGCTTCGGAATTTCTATACATTTCCATTTCGTAGTTTGAAAGCACATCCGCATTTCCTGAAAGTGAATTTACAATGAAAAAATCATCTGAATCGGCTAATTTAGATATAATATTAAATCTGGAATATTTCACTTACATGTTTTTTACTGTGACAAATAAAGAAATCAAAAGAGCTGCCGATAAAAGGCAACTCTCTTTGATTTAATCATGACATCCAACAGCGTTTTTGGATGTTTTGGCACAACATTGTGCCGTTTTCACATCTTTAACCGCTTTCTTTTTAATTAAACTTTGCATAATAAATGTATATTAACCAATTAAAAACTATCCACAGCAACAACACGATTTTTTATATCCGGCAATTGTAAAACTGCTGACATCAACTTCTCCTTTTTTATAGGGTTTACTTTCTTCTATAACCGTAACATTTGAAAATCCAGCTTGTTTTAACTGTTCCATGTAAACCTCGCGGGTAACAGCCCCTGCCCAGCATTCGGATACAGCCACCGGATCATTTTTGTATTTCCCGGGTACCGGTTGCATCGAAAAGATATCACTTATCACAAACCTTCCGCCTTTTTTTAAAATCCTGTAAATCTCATTCCAAACATTTTGTTTATTATTCGCATGGTTTATGGTGCAATTTGAAATTACGAGATCTACTGTTTCTTTTCTTAGAGGTAGTGCTTCGAGATTACACTTTTTAAATGATACATTTTCAATACCCGTTTTTTTTGCATTTCTGAGAGCTTTTGCAATCATTCCTTCCGAAATGTCCAGCCCGTAAACATGTCCGTCCATGCCCACCTGTTCTGCTAAACGCAGAACATCGGTGCCCCGGCCGCTGCCAAGATCCACGCATACCTCCCCTGCCTGTGCTTTTGAGTAATTGATAGCGCCTCCGCATGAGAGGCAACAGTTATCATCTGCTAATGTATCATAACGATGTTGTATTTCTAACAAACTCATAGAATCCTATTTTTATCCGGTGCAAATATATACAATAATATAGATGTATATATATATTATGTATCTTTTTTAAAACATCTTTTCATGTGTTTATAGTTAAGTTGTTAAGTT
>CAZAMT010000156.1:0-9245 GCA_964486145.1 uncultured Bacteroidales bacterium | reverse complement strand
TGTTTTGTTAGTTTAATCCATGTTCTTTTCTTCCACTAAAATGGTAGTAGAACCGTTTATATATCCAACAAAAGCTGCAAAAACTCTTGTGTTGCATATATGCTATGAACTGAACATGAGAACACATGAATCGGAAAAACCAACGATTCACCGATTACTTAAAAATTTTTGACTTTATTAATCCTGACTTTTGAAAGAAATATTTTATTGATACGCCCATGACACCTATACCGTATTTTATGCTGCGCTGTATATTTATGGATGAGGCTTCTTTGAAATACTTGGTTGGACAGGTGATCTCAGCTATTTCAAAACCCTGGTAGAATATTTGAGCCAGCATTTGATTATCAAAAATAAAATCATCGGAATTGATGTTATAATTGATACGTTGCAATACCTCTTTCGAAAAAGCCCTGTACCCGGTATGGTATTCTGATAGTTTCTGGTTCATGAGAATATTTTGAAACAAGGTCAGAAATCGGTTCGCGATATACTTATACAAGGGCATTCCCCCTTTTAATGCACCTTTTCCCAAAATCCTTGATCCCAGTACCACCTGGTATACGTTATTTGCAATCAGATAGCACATGCTGTGAATTAGTTTAGGTGTGTATTGGTAGTCGGGGTGCAGCATTACAATGATGTCAGCTTGTATGTCGAGGGCTTTGTTATAACACGATTTTTGATTCCCTCCGTAACCTTTGTTTACTTTATGTTCAATAATATGATCTATTGATAGCTTTTTTGCTACTTCAACAGTTTCATCTCTGCTCAAATCATCAACAAGTATTACATCATCAACAATATCAAATGGTATTTCGTTAAAGGTTTTTTCCAGAGTTTTTGCTGCATTGTACGCGGGCAATACAATCGTAACTTTCTTATTTCTAATCATTTTATCACTTAAAATCTTTTACAAAAAACATATCCGTTCTTTTCATAAAGCAAGACCAGTGTTGGATAGCTTGTTTTCAAAAATTCTTTTCCGGTTGATTTCATAACAAAATAGGCAGGTTTATCGATATCGCCGTGAAGAAGCCACTCGGTTTTATTGTAATCCGGATGATCCGGCTCTTGCATTTTACCATAAAATAATCTTCCATACGATTTAAATCTCAGCGACCTGATGTAACAATCTTCCCGGCTTTTGCTTTTGTAAAACTCAATGGCTGCATTTTGGGTATAGCCTTCAATCCTGGGGGTTAAAACTACCAGGGAAGTATAGGTGAATGCAAGTGTGAAAATGCTAAGTACCACAAAAGCAACTACATAATTCCATTTCGTAATAAACCAGTAAATGAGGATACCAACAAGGAGCAGAAGGCCTATCATCCATTCGTTGCCACTCCAATAAACGTTGGCATGTAAGTTTTCAATTGCAAAATCATCTTTAATCATTCCAGATTCAATAATCAATTCTTTGTTTCTAACTAAATATGTTAGTGCTCCTGATAGCAATGAAAGTAATATTCCAAAAAATATGATGAGGAATGTCAGCCATTTTCGATACCTTGCCCTGTTGTTACCTGTTCTGTAGACCGCGTAAGCAGCCAGAAAAGTTATTGGGAAATAGGCCAAAGAAGAATAATGAACGATTTTGGTTTTAACAACGGAGAAAACGATTAAAACAACAATGAGTAAAAGGATCATCCAACGTCGGTAAACATCCTGATTAAAGGTATTTGACTGTATGGTTGATAATCCTCTTAGTCCGTATATGGAAGCTGGAAAAACTCCAAAAAGCAGCATAACAAAATGGTATCCAAAAAATCCACCATGACCTGCATCTTCTGTTTGAAACAGCCGAATTTGATACTCAATAAAATCACTGACAATCTGAGAATTTCCGTCAAAAACTTGCAAAATAAACCAGAATCCGCCGACAAATGAGAGGACGAATAAAAACAACAGAATGTGAAATATATTTATCGGTATTTTAAATCTGCTGATAACAAAATATACAAAAGCGGTAATTAACAGCATGAGCAACCCAACCGGCCCTTTTGTTAACACCGCCAGGCCGATAAAGAATGCAGAAAGAAAAATCCGTGCTGTTTTGTTTACTGATTTTTTGGTAAAATACAGGAATGCAAAATTTGATATTCCCAGGAAAATAAACAGGTTAAACCATGGATCAATGATACCTGATTTAAAATATAAAAATGGCAGGATGGAACAGGTGTAAGCCACTACCCAAAATATACCGAATCGGGTATCATACAGTTTACGACCAAGAAAAAACAGTACCATGAGTGTAAAAAAGCCTGCCAGGGCGTTTGGAAATCGGGCAGCAAACTCGTTGATACCAAAGATTTTCATTGACAAGACCTGAAACCAGATAAAAAGCGGAGGTTTTTCCCAAAAAGGTTGGTACTCAATCTGAACAGTGAGATAATCGCCTGTTTCAATCATTTCCCTGGCCGACTCGGCAAAATTTATTTCATCCCAGTCAAATAAATGAACGTTGCCCAGAAATGGAACATATAGCAATGCGCTTAGTAGCAATAACAGTAATACAGGGCCAATATTTCGTTGTATCCACCTCATTTTGTTTTTGTTTTAACTAAAGATATCAATGACTTTTCACTCCAC
Source organism: uncultured Bacteroidales bacterium (assembly GCA_964486145.1). Classification (GTDB taxonomy): domain Bacteria; phylum Bacteroidota; class Bacteroidia; order Bacteroidales; family JAAAOM01; genus CAZAMT01. The sequence goes on along the minus strand of CAZAMT010000156.1, from coordinate 6,653 downwards.
GATTTTTGTTCAATCACTGGATTTATCCAAAAATACAGAAAAAACGAAATAATGGTGCCCAAAAGTGATCCTGCCACAATATCCATTAAAAAGTGTTGAGACAAGTATACACGGCTGTAAGCAACGGCAACAGCCATGATCAGACATCCAATTTTAATGTACTTGTTTTTGCTCATCATTGTTAGAACAAAGAAAACCGCAAATCCTGTTGTTGCATGTCCGGAAGGAAAACTATGATATGAATGCAATTGTACTCCATCAATGAGATGTAAATCTGCAATACCGTCAAAAAATTTTGATGGCCGTGGACAATCACTAAATAAAACTCGTTTAAAAATCTGGGCAATAAAACCTGAAATGTAATAACTTATCATTATAAACATTCCCGATCTGATATGAATTAGTAAAACCAGAAATCCAATTACGGCAATGACAGCACCATCTCCAAGATACGTTATATATTTTGCCAGAAAATCCAGACAGGGGGTATTTAATTGATTTAGATACAGGTGAATGTCAGCTTTTGAATTAAGAAATAATACCGGAATCGTCACAATCAACAAGATCAGGAACGGTATGAGAAAAACAAGGTTATTTTTAATTAATTTTTGCATTCAGTAAAAATTGCTGGCAAGTTAAAAAGATATATTTTGGTTGCAAAAATTACATTTTTTTACATTACATCCTAATACTTTTAAAAAATACCCGCTTTCTGGGGTGTTCAAACAATAATCTTTTTGGATTGAGAAATAAAATAGATATTTTAGCTGTTTTTAATCGTAAACAGTCGATTGTAAATAATTAATAAGGCTAAATAATGGACACGAATACATTAATTTCTGAATTTAAAATACTTTATGGCGATTCTGGAGAGCAAGGATATGTTTATTTTTCTCCCGGTCGTGTAAATCTCATTGGTGAACATACCGACTATAATGGGGGATTTGTTTTTCCCTGCGCGTTAAGCTTTGGTACTTTTCTGCTCATCAGAAAATCAAAAGATGATAAAGTTAAATTTGCATCCGTCAATCAGGATTTTATGGTAGAGATTGCATTGGATAAATTAACTGAACGAGAGGGGCAGGAATGGGTTAATTATCCTCTCGGGGTTATTGATCAGTTTATAAAAAAAGGCATTAAAATTAATAGCGGTTATGAATTACTTTTCTGGGGAAATGTTCCTACCGGAGCCGGTTTGTCTTCTTCTGCATCCATTGAAGTCGTTACAGCTTATGCGCTGAACGAACTTTTACATATTGGAATGAATCGAACAGAATTGGCGCTATTGTCTCAAAAAGCTGAAAATGAATTTGTTGGTGTTAACTGTGGTATCATGGACCAGTTTGCTTCCGCGATGGGAAAAGAAGATCATGCAATCTTTCTGAATTGTGATACCCTCGAATTTGACCTTGTACCGGCTAAACTTGATGGGATCAAAGTGATTATTTCAAATACAAACAGTCCGCACAAGTTGGATGCCGGACAGTATAATCAACGTGTGGCTGAATGTAAAGAGGCAGTAAAAGAAATTAGCAAAGTAAAACCTATCAAATCACTTGGCGAATTGCGCTTGGATGATTTTAAAAAATTAGAAGATTCCATTGATGATCCGGTTGCCAGGAAAAGAGCCCGTCATGTAGTGTCTGAAATTCAACGAACTGTTGACGCTGTAAGTGCACTGAAGGCAAATGAAATAGAAACTTTCGGTGAAATGATGAATGCCTCGCATGTGTCTTTAAGAGACGATTACGAAGTAACCGGAGAACAATTAGATACCATGGCTGAAGAGGCGTGGAAGCTTGACGGAGTTATCGGATCCAGAATGACCGGCGCAGGCTTTGGTGGTTGCACGGTTAGCCTCGTAAAAGAAGAAGCCGTTGATACATTTATCGATACCGTTGGTAAAAATTATAAAAGCAGAACCGGTCTGACACCGGAATTTTATGTTGCCGAGATTGGCGACGGCTCTAAGTTTGTGCAAAAATTTTAAAATATACATCTGTTTTTTACAATTTCTTTGACCCCGAATAGCCGGAGCAAATTGTGGGTGAGAACGTTTAGCTTATGACAGATGGGAATAATCGCTTAATTTGGGTAAAAATCAGTTGCCTTGTATTTTGATTAAACCCCGGATAAGTTTTAATAATTCGTTTTTATTGATGGGTTTTGACAGGTAGCCATTACATCCAATTTCAAAGGCTTTTTCCTTGTCTGTTTCCATTGCATAGGCAGTTTGGGCAATAATTGGCAGATCCTGATTCATTTCTTTGATTAACCTGGTGGCTTCCAGTCCATTCATTTCCGGCATTTTTATATCCATTAACACCAATTCTATATCAGGATTGGTTTTACAGAGGTCAACAGCTTCCAATCCATTTTTTGCATGGATGATTTTCAGTTCCAGTTCAGAAAGAATTTCTTCCAGGAACAGGTAATTTATTTCTTCATCTTCGGCAATGAGGATGGTACTTTTACCCTTACCTTCGTCTTGCTCATTATCCTGTTTTGAGCTTTCATAAGCAGATTGCGCTGGCTTGAATGGTATGCTGAAATAAAATGTGGACCCTTTTCCCTCTGTTGATTCAAACCAAATTTGCCCATCGAGGAGTTCAACCAGGTTTTTTGAAATGGATAAGCCCAGGCCGGTGCCTCCATATTGGCGGGTTAAATTTGACTCTGCCTGCCTGAATCTTTCAAATATTTTGTCATGAAATTCTTTTGGAATTCCAATGCCGGTATCTTTTACATAAAACTCCAATGTGTTATTTATTACAATGTAACCGAATTTTATGTGCCCCTGATGAGTAAATTTCAGGGCATTGCTTAGCAGATTGTTTAAAACCTGGTTAAGTTTTGCTTTATCGGTCGAAACAATACTGTGATTATCATTTAATCCTTTTTCAGGGAGCAACAAAATTCCTTTTTCGGTGGCCTTTGGTTTGTAAAATGAAAACATTTCAATAATAGTGTCGTTAACATTAAAATCTTCGATGTTTATTTTTACCTGGCCTGTTTCAATTTTCGAGATGTCAAGAATATCGTTGACAATGGTAAGCAACTGCTGGCTGCTTTCAATGATAATATTCGCATATGCAGAGCGTTTTTCCTCTGAAAGCCCATCATCAATAAGCATATTAGAAAAACCGATAATTCCATTCATGGGAGTACGAATCTCATGACTCATGTTTGCCAGAAATGCAGATTTTAATTTATCACTTTCTTCGGCTTTTTCTTTTGCTTTTTGTAGCTCACTATTTATATCCTGCACGCGCTCCATGCTTTCATGCAATTCTTCATTAACGATAAGATATTCCTCATTTTGTCGTTCTATTTCCTGGTTTTTGTCAATGAGTTCCTGTTCAATGTTTTTTAGATAAGTAATATCATTATGAATTCCTACCATTCGTAACGGATTGCCGTTGGCATCTCTCTCGATGATTTCTCCTGATGAAGTTATCCAGGCCCAGTCACCATTTCGTTTCCGTATCCGGAACTGCACTTTGTATTCAGTAACCTCTCCTTTGATGTACCGGTTAAAACTTTCGGTGGTGCGCTCTTTATCTTCTGGATGAAGAAGTTCCTGCCAGTCGTGAAACATGTGTGCTTCGGGTTTTGGTTCATAGCCGAGCATCGTGAAATAGGTTTCATTCGTTTTTAAGGTATTGGTTTTTATATCCAGATCCCACAATCCGTGTTGCGCGGCTTCCGTAGCTAATCGTAAACGTTCCTCACTATTTTTCATGGATTCTTCCATGTTGATTTTAAGTAGAGCGATTGCAGCCTGATTGATAAATGTTTCAAGTAAACTGACGTTTTCGATTTTGCCACCCTTTTGAAGAAAAATAATGACCTCACCGAGGAAAACATTGTTATGGAGAATACCCATAACGTGGATTTTTCTGAGCTGTACTATTTTTTCGATGGCAAGTGTTACTGGTTTTGGAATTCGCTGTTCACTTATTTCATACAAACTGTTGGGGCCTTCTACCAGTTTTTGCTTCCGGAGCATTTCCAATCCTTCTTCGGATACAGGAAATTTCATCCCAATGGGGTTCCTTCCTAAAAGGTGTATGATTTTATCTATATTTTTATTTAATCCGGAATAATGCTTTAATTCCATTAATCCGGATGATTTCTCATGTGAAAAAGTTAGTACAATTGCCTTATCAAGAAGCTCATTGATTTTTATTGAGATAAATTTAAACAGTTCATCCAACGATGTAATGCTCAACATTATTGTGGCTGCCTGCGACAGAAATGAAAGTTCATCGAGGTGGTGTTTAATTTTTTCTTCGGCATTTTTTCGTTTGGTTATTTCATGGATATATCCCTCCAAAAACATTTCACCGTTTTCATCATTAACAGCTTTACCCTGTTCCATAACCCACTTGACATCTCCATTGCTGTCTATGATTCTGTATTCAACTGTGAATTGCCTGTCGTTCCTTACTGCTTCATTAATAGTTGTGGCAACATAATCTTTGTCCTCAGGATGGATAATATCTTTGTAACTAATACTTTTATTTTTCAGTATTTTGGATTTTTCATATCCGGAAAGGCCATAAAAAGAGTCACTAATAAAATTCATTGTTGCCTTGCCATCGAAAGCTGCTCTGTAAACAGTTCCCTGTAAATTATCCAACAGGGTTGACATTCGTTTTTTGCTTTCTACAAGGTTGCGTTGAGTTTTATTAAATTCCGTAACATCGGTAACCGTGAATACCACGAGGTTTTTGTTATTGACATGTCCGTAAACGCTTGTGGTAATATGTACATCGATGATTCTACCTGTTTTTGTCCTGAATGTTGATTCAATGATGCCGACAGTGTTTTCATCTTCATATAATATCCTGCCAACACGCTCGTATTCCTGTTTTGAAGCATATACAATTTTTGACTTTCTCCTTAAAAGTTCATCCCTTGAATATTCAATGATCCTGCAAAATTCGTCATTGACATTTGTAAATACCCGGTCAACCAATGTACCCATACCAATGGGTGCAGCCAAAAAAATACTTCGAATGGTAGCTTCTCTTTCCTGAAGATTATGAATAACTGCCTCGGTAGAGGTTTTTTTCGCTTTAATATCTGTTGATTTATTTTTTTTTGCAATGCATGCATAAAATTTCTGTTTGTCTGAATAAATGTCAGATAATGATATTGTTACATCAATTTGTTTGTCTGGTAATTCATGCAATACTGTTTCAAAATTATGGTTATCACTGTCGTTAATATAACGGTTTATTGCATCTGTAGTCAATTTTGGAGCTATGTCAGAAATAAAAAGTTCGTTTTTATCTTCAATGGAATTCTTTAAATTCGTACGGCCAGCTTCATTCAAAACCAGAATTTTACCGTCCAACGGGTTTATAATGAGTGCAATGTCACTGGTATTATTGAAAACAAAACGGAAATTCTGATCAAATGTGGAAAGAATATTATTTTTTTCGTTGTTGTCGGCCATAGTGTCAGGAAATATAAAATTCTAACCTGTTTTAAAGCAAAAAGTTACAAATTTTTTTTTAATTTGGTTATTAAAAAGCTATGAAAACAAAAATTGCATTCTTACTTTGTTTCTCTTTCTTGTTAGTGCAGCAGTTGAATGGACAACACTACCATGGTTTGCACTCGAATTTAAGCAATCTTTACCGTCTTTCTGACGCTGAATCGCGGTCGATCAGTCCTGAAAACATAACAGGCGGAAAAGGAATGGGAGCGCGAACACCGCTGGAGGAAGGCAGTGCTTCTCATGCAGCGCGTGATTTAGGCACAGGATGGAAAGTAAATCCTTATTTTGTGGTTCCGTCGGATACTACCATTGTTCTTGCTGATATTGAAGGCCCTGGTGCCATTCAGCAAATCTGGATGACTCCAACAGGGCATTGGAGGTATTCCATTCTACGAATTTATTGGGATAATGAAAAGGAACCTTCTGTTGAGGTGCCGGTTGGGGATTTTTTCTGTGCAGAAGGTGGTAAATTCACGCAATTGTCATCCCTTGCCGTTTGTGTAAATCCTGGCAGCGCTTTCAATTGCTACTGGATCATGCCATTCAGAAAAAGATGCCGGATTACACTGGAAAACATCGGTGAAAGCAACATGAGAATCTATTATCAGGTGAATTATACTTTAACAGAAATACCTGATGATGCTGCTTATTTTCATGCACAATTTCGTCGTGAACATCCAACAGAGTATAAAAAACCATTTACCATTCTTGATGGGGTCAAAGGACAGGGTCATTATGTTGGCACGTTTATGCTATGGCAAACCAATAGCCGGGGATGGTGGGGAGAAGGGGAAATTAAATTTTTTATGGATGGAGACAAACAGTTTCCGACCATTTGCGGCACGGGTACCGAGGACTATTTCTGCGGCTCGTATGGTTTTGCAGTTACAAATGATGATGGAAACCGTGTGTATAAAAATTATACTACGCCATACGCCGGCTTTGCAGTAGTTGAACCCGATGATAACCTTCTTGATTTGGCACAAACGCGTTTTAAAATGTATCGCTGGCACGTCACTGATCCCATCCGTTTTAAAAAAGATTTAAAAGTCACGATACAGGCATTGGGATGGCGAAGCGGCGGACGCTATCTCCCGTTAAAGGATGATATATCATCGGTAGCCTTTTGGTATCAAACCGAGCC
>CAZAMT010000155.1:0-9352 GCA_964486145.1 uncultured Bacteroidales bacterium | reverse complement strand
AAAACAACAAAAATCAGCAGTTTGAAGGCTTTTTAGACCAAACCCATTTATGAATAGGGCAGGTTATATAATATTTAAATATTTCAATTGGTTCATCAAAGTCATCTTTCATTTTTATTAATCCTTTAGCCTTACCTGATAATCTTTTTGTATTTCTTTTATCATGTTTTTTTGATTTGTATTTTAAAAAATCAATAAAATCGGCCACCTCAGATTTTATCTTGGTAATCGGATTATGCTTGTTCGAAGATGTTTTTTTAGACCGGAATCATTGATTCATTGCAAATTTTGCAGCTCCAATAAGGCCAGCTTTTTCTCCCAGTTCAGCTTTCTTTACTTTGATGTTTCGTTTTTGGTAATCGAAAACAAGCGATGGGAGGGTTCGATCCAGCACAGGCTCAATCAGGTGATATGCATTGGTAATACCACCACCCAAAATAAAAACAGTAATTCCCAATACATTCGAAATATTTGCAATACCAACAGCCAGGCCGTGTGCTGCTTGTTCATATATTTCAAGAGCTACCGCATCTCCCTGCTCTGCAGCATGAGCAATTACATGTGGAGATAAGGAATCGGGATAGAAATCCCTCAACAATGTATTTTTTCCTTTCGTAATCAGTTCTACTGCCTGCCTTTCCATACCATGCTTGCTAATAAATGTTTCAAGACACCCGCGGCGCCCGCAAGAACAATCAGCTCCGTTGGTATTTATAATCATATGGCCAAATTCGCCTGAAAAATCATTGAAAGTAAAAATATCATTTCCTTGAATTATTGCTCCTCCGACCCCTGTTCCCAGGGTAATCATAAACGAAACAGGTACATCTTTGCCTGCACCTTTCCAGCCTTCGCCCAGCGCGGCCATGTTTGCATCGTTATCAATAAAAACATTCATATCCAGAGTAACGTGTAAAACCTCACCAAGATTAATGTTTTTCCAACCCGGCAGATTTGAAACCTCTTCAATTCTGTCTTCATCTTTGTTGTAAATACCCGGTATGCCAACCCCGGTGGAAATGATTACCTGATCTTTGGATAATGAATTTCGGATTTCATCAACAGATGCTCCTATGCGTTCAAATGCATTTTCAGGACCGTTTTTCGGAAGTGTATTCAGGATTCTTTCTTCAACTAACTGACCTTCGGAAGAGACCAGTCCAATGTTTGTTGTTGTTCCTCCCAGATCAATTCCAAGATAATATTTTTCCATATCAGCCTTTATTTGTTTGATAAATTATTATGCCTGACACAACCGAAATACCAATGGCTATTCCTGCCTCAAGGTAATTTGCAAAAAGTAACATTCCCGTACCATACATGGCTGCATAGATGGCTGCCACTCCAATGAGCCAATTAAGCAACATAATGCCGTATCCTTTATCGGGTGTTACCTCGGGGTATAGTTTCCGGTATTTTCGCCAGCCAATCCCTCCCGGATGAACTTTTTTATAAAACCCGGCCATAACTTTTTCATTTACCGGACGGGATATCCAGGTAACCACCAACCAGACCATTGTCGTTCCTAAAACAACAGGATAAAGGGTAATTGGAGGTTCAATGCCAAATTGATACCTTGCGATTGGATAAATGATCAATGGAGTTACCATAGCCGCTATCTCCGACCACGCGTTGATACGCCACCAGTACCAACGTAAAATCATAACAGCCCCCATACCCGCACTGGCATTAATAATAAATTCCCACGCACCCGAAATGGTAGTTAAGAAATAATTGGTGATAAGTAAAGAAAATATAACAAGCAGGATAATGCTTAACCTTGAAACAAATACATAATGTTTTTCTGATGCATTGCGTTTAATAAACCGTTTGTAAAAGTCATTAATCAAATAGGAAGTACCCCAGTTTAGTTGCGATGCAATGGTTGACATGTATGCAGCGAGAAAAACGGCAATGAGCAGTCCGAGTACACCTGCAGGCAGATACCTGACCATCAGTTTGGGATACATCACACCGGGGTCAACTGTATTTTCATATGTCTCGTACATTTCTTCAAATTCAACACCGGAGTAGACAGATGGATTTGTTTCAATAAGTGTTTTGTTTTCATATGCCTGAACGACTTTTTCATATAATTCCGGATTTTTTTGTTCAAGCAAATCGGGAGATGAAACCCTGGGAAGCACAACCAGAGCAACCAGTGCTACAATGATCCATGGCCAGGGACGAAGTGTATAATGTGCAATGTTGAACCAAAGGGTAGCGAGGAGGCTGTGTTTTTCATCTTTAGCTGACATCATGCGCTGGGCAATATAGCCGCCTCCCCCCGGATCGGATCCCGGATACCATGATGACCACCACTGCACGCCTACATAAGCAATAAAAGCTCCCGTTGTAAGAGCAAATGCTCCACCGGTAAGGCTAATATCTCTGACACTTCCAATACGAGGAAAAAATTCCAGTATTTCTGGTGATAACTGACGTTCCAGGTTTTCCATCGTCCCGATTTCAGGCAGTTTCACCACAATTACAGCCAGGACGATACAACCGGCAAGTGCAAACAAAAACTGAAAGCTATCCGTTCGGATCGTACCGAGCAATCCTGCAGCGGATGCATAAATGGATATAACAATTGCAAGGACAGCCACCAGTAAAAATGGATCAATTCCGGGCAGGGTTACCATAAATATTTTTTCCATGGCCTTGTGCACCCAGCCAAGAACAATGGCGTTCATGAAAAGTCCAAGATAAATTGCACGAAACCCACGAAGAACTGCCGCTTCAGTTCCTGAATAACGAAACTCAATGAGTTCCAAATCTGTCATTATCCCTGCACGTCGCCAAAGCCGCGCAAAGAAAAATACCGTTAACAAGCCACCAATAGCCATATTCCACCACAGCCAGTTTCCGGCAATCCCGTTCCGTGCAACAAGTTCGGTTACAGCAAGCGGTGTGTCGGCAGCAAACGTTGTAGCCACCATTGCTGTTCCGGCAAGATACCATGGCAAATTACGACCTGACAGAAAAAACTGGCTTAAGTCCTTTCCGGCTTTGCGCGAATAATAAGCAGAAATACCAAAAATGATTAGAAAAAACAATACAATTACCCCAATATCAATGGCGTTGAGCTTACCCAGAAAATTTTCCATGCAATTTTAGTTATTTAGCCTTATTAATTTATAAATTATTTACAATCGACTATTTACGATTAAATATAATGAAGTACACCATATTACTTATAAATTGTTTCTTTATTCTTTTTCCAGTCCTTTTTTTGCTTCAAGTAACCTGCGTACAGATTTCATCTCACTTGAAAATTCACTGTATGACATGTCTTTTAGGTAAATGGCTCCGAACGACCTTCGCAACATTGGATTTGTACTTTCATAAAAGTATTCCTTACCGAGGAGTTTTACCAACTGTTCATGTTGCTCCACCCAAACTTTTTGTGCCAGCATGCTAAACGTCCCTTGCATTTCAAAACTGGGGAATGAGGCTGATTTTTGACTCAGAAAACAGCTATTAAACATGTTATGCAATACCGCGAAGGAATTCAGTGAAACAGGTATGATACGGTTTACATCCATCGGGCCAAATCTCGACCATACATTTCGATAACCCCAGACCCTTAAATTGACATCCGGATGCTTTTCCATGTACTTATCCATAGCTTCAGCGATTGCAATTAACGTTTTATAATGTGTATCCGGTCCGCTGCCTTCGGGATCCAGTGCCAGAGAAACAATGGTTGGCTTTATTTTTTCCATCAGATCCAGTATGGGTAGCACATCCAATTTATAGTCCGGATATTCAGGGAAAATATCATCTGTGTAAAAATGCAAACGCAGGTGATGAACGCTGTCCATGTCAATTCCAAAGTGGGCCCAAACCAGTTCCGCCTCAAATTCCCTCAACCATCCTTTGATCAGATGTATAATCTCCGGTTCTTTTCGGCCAGGTTCCAATCCTGAAAGCAGGTTTTTCAGTTCTTCCACAAAATTAACCAGCCGATTAAAATCCCTGGTATCCAAATAAACCATTATTCGTCTGGCCAACCTGCTTGCCCTGAAAAACTGCTGTTCTTCTTCATCCTGTTTGGCAATTCCAAGGAGATATCCAGTGATATCATCCTGGGCATAATCAAAATTAAAAAGGTTTTCTGCTATGTCATGTTGATGAAGTTCTTGATTTTGCAATAAATAATGTACATCATTCAGACATTCTTCTAAGTAGAAATTGGTGACAGCCGTGAATCCACTCGTGCAATAACAAAAGTGATTTTCGTTGGTTGCTGAACGAACCAAATGATGGAGAAGTGGAAAGTATGCAAGTTCGATATCATCATGATGTGGTGCTGTGTGCAATATTCGTTGATTGGACGGGATTGAAACACCTGTCTCTATTTTTTTTGTTAAATCATCATGTATATTCTGCATGAGCGTTTCCAGTGATTTCCCTGATAAATTGAGCGCCATTGACAATTTTGGGCGTTTATTTGCTTCACTTTTATCCCACCTTGATATTTCCATCAGGGAACCATTGCTGTCCAGTAAACTATCCAGAGTTAACTGTTTCACATAACGGTCTTTATCGAGTTTTGCAAGGGATTGATACGTTTTTTTGATATCATCCGGATGCCTACTTAATGATTTCGTAGCAGCATTTGTAATGAAAAACCTTGCATTTTTTAATTTCTGAAGACTGCTTCCCGGATAATCCAGGGATGGTTGATTCTGAATGGCCTTTGCTACCACACCGGCCTTGGCCTCCCCTGCTGCAATGATGACAGCAACTGTATCAGGGTTATAGGTAATCGTCTCAAGTCCCATGGTAATGACAGCCTTCTTTCTCACAAGCTCAATACCTCCCAAATCAGATGCTGCTGCGGCTTGCGTTTCATAGTTAATATTGGTCAAACGGGTATGTGAAAAATGACTGGAGCCTTTTACGTTGAATGCGATATGTCCGTCCGGCCCAATCCCTCCAAGAAAAAAGCCAATGCCACCTTTTTCTCTGATGCTTTCTTCGTACGTATTACAAAATTTATCAAACAGACGTATGGTTTTTTGTTTTAGTTCATCCTGATGACTTGACGGATGTTGAATACGAAGACTTAAATCGATAATTCCATTGGGAAAGACCTTATCAAGATTATCAATATTTCCCATCACTTTCCTTTGGGCTTCATTGAAGTAATACGTGTTGATGAGGTTGGTTTTTTTTGGATCAAATCCAAAACCATCAATATAGTATTTTTTTACAAAATAATTGAAAGAACGTTCGTGTTCAGGATGTATAGGGAAAAACTCATCAAGTTGAAAAAAATGCAGGTTACTAAAATCCGGTTTTTTAGCAGTTTGGATTCCAATTTTTGCCAGGATTCCGGAATTCATCTCCACTTCCCAGTTCTGAAGGTAGTATTCCATCCACTTAATGAAGAATTCCGGCGTTTTCCCGGTAGGAAGGGCTACAACGCCATTTGGGTTTAAACCTACCCATTCGATGAAGCGCAATGCCGTCAGTTGACCAAGTTCAACGTAATTATCAACAATAATTACCGGTACTTTATAAAGAGACTGGCTTGAATCGGAGAAAGCGTTCCTCTCCATAAAATACGATTCTACTTTGCTTTGGGTGTTGTATTTCATATTTCTTGATTTTCAAAAGTTCAAAAATTGATTCCATTTTATATAAACTCATTTAAAACAATCGCTGTAGCTCCAAGAGATACAGAAAATTTGCCATGCGTTGAATACGTTATTTCGGGCAACTGATAACCAAGCGGTTGCAATTGCTCCGATTTTTCTTTCAAAAATGGAGACAGATATGTATCTATCACCCATTGTGGCTTTGCAAGTTCACCACCCAGAATAACCTCTTCTGGATTTATGAATCCGACGATTCGTATGATTTCGTCACCAATAAAAGACATCAGTTTACGAACTACATATGAACTTAACGGACATCCTTCTTCAGCCATTTCCACCAACCGGGATAATTCAGTTTGTCCAAACTCATCGGATACCAAATTGTTTGGTTGAATATTGCTTTTCAAACCTTCGTTCAGCCAGACTTCTAATTTGGGTAAAGGAGTAAAAATCTCACCCGCGGTGCCATAAAATCCCTGAAACAATTCGCCATTGATAAACAAACCGCTCCCCAGGTTTTCGGCTCCCTGGGTATACAACAAATAAACGAAATCCTGCGGTGTTCGCTCCAGGGTCTGACTGTTATACCAGGGCACAGTCAGAGAAGCTGCATTGGCATCATTTGCTAAAAAAACAGGAAAGTCAAATTCATCAGTTAGTTGTTTAAGTAACTGGTAATTGCAAACTTTTAGTGATGAAGAATACAAAATGGTTCCAACAATGGAATCAACCAGACCCGGAACTGCAATTCCTGCACCAAGTATCTGAATATCTGAATCATGATAATCCGATAACTGAGCTTTAATAACATTGATGACTGTTTCGGTCATAGATTCCTCATTCATTTTTGAAGGTAGTTTTCTGCTGTCCTGTTTAACAACGTTGCCAGTGATATCGCTGATAAAACACCTTACCCTGGTTGGAAGTATTTCCAGTCCGAGTATATGAAATCGGTTACTTTGTACACTCCACAAGGTTGGCTTCTTACCTCCCTTCCCCGTGGAAGTGCCGGTACCAGTTTGCTCAATAAGGTTCAGCTTATGCAGCTTTCGCAGGATATACACCATTGTTGATGGCTGGAGATTCGTTAACCTTGCCAACTCCGCACCGGAGATGGCTTCATGTTTGCGTATCAATCGCAGTACCTGTTTTTGACTGTCATCAAGCTCTGGAAAAGATGCCCTCATGTTAGTTTGTTCAATGAATGAATAAACAAAAGTATGATATTATTTTTAATTAATCAATACCGTCGATGAAGTATTTGCAATTATTCAGATTTCAACAGAATATATTTACTCACGCTTCAAAACTTTTGCCTGCCACAAAACCGTGCTTGTTGTTAATTTTAATTGCAATACATACATGCCGGGCTTAAAACCGGATGTTGAAATTTCCAGAACATTTTGCTCAGGAAGGAGACGTTTTGAGAAGATAACTTTTCCTGAAACATCAAATACAAAAAGTTGTAACTCTTCTTTCGGCCAATCATTATCAATGTTTATTACCAGTTTTTCCTTAAAAGGATTGGGATAAATATCCATTTCATTGATTTTAGTAAAACCAAAATCTGTAAAGTTTCCAACCCGCAGGTTAAATCCCGTCTGCACACTTTTACCCAAACGGTCTGTTGCCTGAATAATCACATCAATAAATGCAGTATCAGGAGACACTCCGGAAAAACAAACGGATGTTGAATTAAAATTTAACCATTCCGGAAGGTTCCCATTTTCTGCAACAAATGACTGAATGACCAGAGTATCTGACGCATCCTCATCAAAAAACAAGTCAGGCAGGCAAAAATCAAAAGGTTCGTTTCGATTAAGTTGCATCACCTCTAACGGAGTCTGCAAAATAATCGGAGTATCGTTAGCATCCGCTACATTTATTAGAAAATTTCTGAATACAATATTTCCTGATTGATCTTGTTGCTTCACTCGAATGAAATATGCTGAATCTTTTTCATAATTGAATGACTTTGAACTATACAAAGCGTCCATATTCGCGAAAAAGAATTCACTATCATACATCCCGTCATCTTTTACTATCATGTAATTAAATTCACCAGATCCTTCACAATTATTGAGGAAATTTCCAATTTTAGATCCTCCCGGCAGGTTTTCTTCTATTGTATCACCTGACAAATGAAACGCTGTTGAATCTCCATCATTAACAAACCAGTTTATTTCCCACCCGGCTGCAGCCTCATCTGAATTTGCAATAAAAGTTATCTGCAAAGGTGTAAATGCATTGATCACACCAACAGAAGCACTGTTCATTGTAAACATTTGAATCAATGAATCTGAAGAAAAAATCTTTAATGTATCGCCCTGAGATAAATCCATGTTTCTTTGTAAAAGCCGAATCATAAGGCTGTCAGATGCCGGAATTTCATAATCCCATGAAACTCCGGCGTAATAATCCCCTTCGGGTCCGCCTAAATCGCTCAAATGACCATCAATTAAAGGATCTGAGTTAGATGAAAATTTGTTTTTTAGCAAATTCCACAGATCATTTGTATTTCTGTCATATCCGAGGGCCCAAATCCCGATTCCCGCTATGTCAAAAATGCCTATTAAATCATATTTAAATCCAAGACTTACCTCATCATCATACCAGGTCTGCGCAATAACACCATTTTCATAGTATTCATAATACGGAACAGATGCATGGTTATCCCATTGACGGCCATAAGTACGTGCATTGTTTTTTGCATTGGTAAAGATGATAGCATCTCCCCTGGAAATGGTTGCTGCACCTTTTCCGGAGTTTAAAACCTTCCAGTTGTAACCGTAATAGGGTACTCCCAAACAAAGTTTTTTTGACGGTATACCGGCTTCCAGGTAATCCAAAACAGAGCGCGTAGCATTCCAGGGGCCCCAGATTTGCCCGCTCGTTTTTGGTGCAACAGGACCGGCAACAGGGCTTGAGCTCCAATAATAATCGTATCCCATAATAATGAACAAATCAGCAGCCTCATATAATTCTTCCCCATCGAATATACCGGACCAGTCAACCGCAGGAATTGCCACTGAAATGAAAACTTCAGCCATTCTCTTGCGCAATTGTTCTGATAATTGCACCATAAAATCAGTGAAATTCTCTTTTTGGGTCGAAGGAATACCTTCAAAATCAATATTTACACCGGTAGCACTCCTGTAATCAAGCAGTGAAGCCAGACTGTCAATCAATGTTTGACGAGCAGCAGAATTTTCCAGAAATGTCTTATGACCGTTAAAAAGCGTTACAGCAAGACTCACCCTTGTACCAGCCTGATGTGCAAGGTCGATGAGATGGGTTGATTTCCAGAAATGAATATCATTGTAGCTACCTGTATTCGGGTTAACTTCATACGAAAAATATGCAATATCCGAGAGCAACTGATAATTATAATCTTCATACGCAGTACCCATCCAGTAAGGATGCCAACCAAAAACGGTTTTATTTAAGTTCAACGTATCAGCCTCAAAATGGGATTTTTCATACAGCGATGAAAATCCGAATGCTTCATCCCACTCCGATTCGGTTTTTGCCTGAACATCATCGTATAACTCTGACTGAGCATGATGTGGCTTATGAAATTTCTGCGCCTGAATAAAATGTACAATACATAGCAGAAGGACAATCAATATCCAACTTTTTTTGAAAATCATATGGTAACAAAGATATTTGAATTAACATGAATACGTTCAAAATGCTCTCCTTGTTTTTGAAATTCAAAATAAAATTCATTTCAAATGGCTTTG
>CAZAMT010000154.1:6827-9378 GCA_964486145.1 uncultured Bacteroidales bacterium | reverse complement strand
CAACGTCGAACAATTAAGAATAATATTTTTTACTTAACTAAACGACATTAGAGGTTAGGGGGGAAAACAATAAAAATCAGCAGTTTGAAGGCTTTTTAGACCAAACCCATATATTCAAAAAATTATTGGAATGACAAACTTATTTATTCGCCACTTTATAAGAAAATTGAAATGGAGGGTATAAGATTATGACACCAATGGAACCTAAGTTGAGCGGTACGAACACAGTGAAGTAGCGCTTTACTTAGGGTTAACCCCGACATAGAAAATGTTACATTTCACCGAATGGGTGGCGTGAAATGCTTACATTTTCTTCGTCGATTGAGCGTAATCGCTCAATTTGGGTGGAAAGCAAAGATGAATACATGCAATATCGATTTAATAGAGCAAAAGAAACATTTGAGGAAGCCTTGATTCTGAGGTATAGTGAAAAATGGAATGCCGTAATTAATCGATTATATTATTCATGTTTTTATGCCGTGATTGCCTTATTGATAGGGCAGGTAGAAAATTTTCTTAAAGAAATAGAAGTCCATTTGTAATTATCATCTGCTGCGGAAAGATGCCAGTAGTGAAAATATATTGATAAGGTTCGTTTTGGAGTTTATCCGGAAAACCTTGAGATGATTTACAAATTGATTGAAAAACATCATGTTGGAAATAGTAACGATTTGTAATTAACCCAATATCGTATGTTGACAAGCCTTTTGGAACCCGATTTCTTCGCTGTTTAAATAATCCGCTATATCAAATTTTGAAGTTTACATTTTTAACTATTTAATTTTTTTCAAAATTCTGAAGGCTAGACAAGATTTTCGCCCTGGCTTTAAAATCTTTTAGCTTTCTTAGCCATTTGTCAAATTCAAATGTTTTCTCAATAAACTACATTGACAATGTATCTGCTTGGATACAAAGACTAAATGGTTTTTTTGAATAGTACTGACCCTAATATATTGGAATAAGAGCGGTCTGCAATGCTTGTGCCGATATTTTGAACTCCCAGCAGTTATTTTCGGTTATACTAAATTCCCGGGTATTCATGTTCCTATCGCGCACAGGTGGGCCTTGTTGAGGAAAAATAACGCATAAATAAAAAAAAACTAAACATTTAGTTTGAAAACTAAAATATTAGTTTTACATTTGAACTAAGAAATTAGTTAATATACTGTTTGAATGAAAAGTTTAACAAAAGCTGAAGAGGAAATCATGCAGGTATTATGGGATTTGGAAAAAGCATTTGTAAAAGATATTATTGAACAATTGCCCGAGCCCAAGCCTGCTTACAATACGGTTTCAACCATTGTGCGGATCCTTGAGAAAAAAGGAATTGTGGATCATATTGCGTACGGCAAAACGCATGAATATTTTCCATTAATAACAAAGGAAGAATACTCACAAAAATTTCTGAAAAACTTTGTGTCAGGATATTTTGAGAATTCATACAAACAACTGGTATCTTTTTTTACACGAAAAGAAAACCTGAGCCTGAAAGAAATAGAAGATATTATGCAGATTTTGGAGCAGGAAAAACAGAAGAAAAAAGAGTAAAACACCAATACAATAATCAATAAACCATGTTAAATTACATATTTGAATCCATCGTCACCCTCGGGATTTTTTACCTTATCTATTTCTTCATCATAAGAAATGAAATGATTTTCGTTTTCAACCGGATATACATCCTGTTTGCCATTACGGCCAGCCTTATTCTGCCATTGGTTGAGATTAACCTGGCTGGAAACAGTCCTGTAATCCCGGCCATGAGTTATTACCTTGACGAAATTGTTGTATCTGTGGAAGACACAGTAAACAGCAAGATTTCCTTTTGGCAGCGTAAATGGCTGTTGTTGTATCTGGGTGTAATGGGTATTTTGCTTTATCAACTGGTCTGGCAGTTTTTACAGATTCAAAAAATAAGAAATGCAAATCAGGTGTTGCCTAAAAAAGGATATACCATTATTTATACATCCGGGAAACTTACGCATTTCTCATTTTTCAGGTACATATTTATAAATAGGGATATTTTAAATGACGAACAGGAAATCCAACGTGTTTTGAAACATGAAGAAGCGCATGTGAAACAATGGCATAGCCTTGATATTCTGTTGCTGGAGCTTGTTAAAATCATGTTTTGGTTTAATCCTTTTGTATGGTTGTTTAAGGCATATATGGTGAATAATCATGAATACCTCGCTGATAACCATGTCGTTTCACTTGGAGAGGACAAAACAGAGTACCTTGAGCAAATTGTGAACAATTCATTAACCAATTATAGTTTATCGCTCATTAACAATTTCAATTATTCATTAACCAAAAAAAGAGTAGTTATGATGACAAAACAAAAAATTAAATGGTTAACGGGGATGAAGATATTTTTCATCGTACCTGTGCTTGCCGGTATTGCTTTCATTTTTTCATGTACGGAAAATCCTGCTGATGATACAATCGGGATGGCATCAGAAAATGGAAACCAGGACGATGTTTTTTACATTGTTGAAACCATGCCACAGTTTAGAAATGATGGTACTAAAGGCTTTCAATCGTACATTTC
>CAZAMT010000154.1:0-6727 GCA_964486145.1 uncultured Bacteroidales bacterium | reverse complement strand
AAACCATGCCACAGTTTAGAAATGATGGTACTAAAGGCTTTCAATCGTACATTTCGGAGAACCTTGTGTATCCTGACGAGGCAAAGAAGAAAGGCATTGAGGGTAAAGTTTTTGTAGAGTTCGTAGTTGGTGCTAACGGGGTTGTGAAAAATGCAAAAATTGCAGGAAGCGCCCATCCTATTCTCGATAAAGAAGCACTTCGGATTGTGGAAGCATCACCAATATGGGAACCGGGTATTCAGCGAGGGAAAAAGGTAGATGTGTTATTCACCTTTCCGATAGCTTTCAAACTACAATGACAAAATGATCCCGGGTTTTCATGTGTGAGTTGATAACCCGGGATAGATTATTAAATAGAACCTGTATGGCCATTCGGTCCTGCATCAACCGGTAATAATAATATCTTTACTTTTATGAAAGTATTCATCACATTTATTGGGTTATGTTTTTCTTTACAGTGTATATATAGCCAGGAAATTCGGCATAAACCGATCAAACAACTCCTTTACGAGCAGCATTACAATGAGGCCGTTGATGCCATTGAAGATTCCCTCGCGAAGGATTCCACCAGCCATGTGTTGTATTATCAGTTGGGAAAAGCGTGGCTGGGGCTTGACAACTATCCTGCTGCACTACGATGTTTTCAAAAAAGCCATCAATCAGACACCTCATTTATTCCATCAATGAAAGAACTCGGATTGCTTTATGATTACATGGGGCAACCCAAAAAGGCCATTGCTTTTTTTCAGGAAATCATGACCTTACGTCCTGAAGACCACAAGGTGATGAGTGATCTGGCACGTATTTATAAAAGCAACGGGTATTACCCGGAGGCCATCCAACAGTATTTATACCTTATCGAGGACTTTCCGGATAACTATTTATATCATAAGAACGTTGGCGAGTGTTACCTGAAAAAGAACTATCGCATTGAAGCATGGAAATATTTTAGCAGCGCACATTCTTTAAACCCGAATGATCTGGATATCATCCTTCGGCTCGGAAATCTCACTGTAAAATCAGGTAATTACCTGGAAGGTATTGCATACACAACACATGGATTAACCATTGATTCGACCAGTATTCCGTTGCTTAAACTGAACGGCTACCTTCATATGCTAAATGTACATTCGGATACAGCGATTCAGCGATTTGAACAATGCCTGGCGCTGGGAGATTCCTCCTTCTTTACAAACAAGTATTTAGGTCTGTCACATTACCAAAAGGAGGAGTTTGATTATGGTGCTAAATACCTTGCTGTGGCAGTTGAACTGGATTCGTCTGATGTTGAGAACTATTATTATTATGCATCCGCACTGAGCAAAGCGTTGTATAAAAAGAAATCAATTGAAGCTTTTGAAAAGTTACTACAAATACTGGAGCCCCCTCAGGATTTAATGGTGGATATTTACACAGCTCTTTCAGAAAATCACAGCTACCTTAACCAGCATGAGATAGCTCTCAGTTATGAATTGGATTTAATCGAACTTGATGGTAACCCCATCTGGTACCTGCGTGTGGCATCCCATTATGATTATCACAAGGGTGATGGTAAAAAAGCAATTTCCTATTATCAGAAGTTTATTGATGAAATGGCGGAGGAGTCAGCGAATCCTTTCGTTGAAGTGGCCAGAAACCGCATTACTAAAATCAGGGAGGATATGTTTTTCAGTGGCGATATTAACTAAGCAGCATTGCAAGGAAAGCAACAGTAAAAATTAACAGTGTTTCGTTGGAAATGCCTATTTCTTGCATAATGTTCTGAATTGGATTCGTTTGGAGTACTTTTTCGGCCTCCTTGCAAACAACCTGCTTTTTTGAGTTCCAACCCTCAGGAGTAAGCATCCACGATTCAATATCAATTTCATCAATTTCCAATTGTGTTATTTCTATTGGGGTGCTTGGCATTGGATTACCAATTCTCAGGTAATCAAATTTTCGGTCGTTGCCACCTGCAAACTGCGCTTGTCCGGATGAAGTGCAGAACACGGAAATTAGAAGCGTTAATGCGAATATGTGGATTATTTGCGTTTTCATTTGCGGTTGTTTTATTTTAAGACGACCACAATTAAGATTCGTTACAAACAAATTTTTTTTTATTTATTTTAGTCTCAATTTCATGGTTATGACTCGCATTAAATGAGCAGTAAATGACAACAGTACATACAGATAAATACCAAATAGCCGCGGACTGGATACGATCTTCTTCTCGTACAGTAGCTTTTACCGGTGCTGGTGTTTCCGTTGAAAGCGGCATACCGCCTTTTCGGGGGGAAAACGGGTTATGGAACAAATATGATCCTGTATTTCTGGATATTGACTATTTTCATCAACAACCCAGAGGGTCATGGATGAAAATTAAAGAAATATTTTATGATTTTTTTGGAAGTGCGGAGTGTAATGCAGCACATATCGCTTTGGCTGCATTGGAAAATGCAGGTTTTGTTCATTCTGTAATTACGCAAAACATTGATAATCTGCATCAGGAAGCCGGAAGTAAAACAGTTTATGAATTTCACGGAAATTCCAGAAATTTAGTTTGCACGGGCTGTTCTGCGCAATATCCCGCCAATGAAATTGATTTTTCAGATTTACCACCTGTTTGTGAGAAATGCGATAAGGTTTTAAAGCCCGATTTCATCTTTTTTGGTGAACCCATACCTGAACCAGCACGAACAAAATCGATGCAGGAGGCAAGAGATGCAGAGGTTTTTATTGTTGTTGGAACAACAGGTGAAATAACTCCTGCTTCAAATATACCTTTTGAGGCAAAGAAAAATAACTGCAAAATTATCGAGATAAATACAGAACCATCCAAATTTACAAATGCAATTACCGATGTATTTCTACAGGGTAAAGCTACCGATGTAATAACAAAACTTACCTCAATGATGATATAGCACGCAGTATTTATTATGTCAAGAGGGATTTCCCGCGGTATGTCCATTTGATTTCTGATAGGTCAGCGCCTGTCTGAGCCGGCACTTCCACTTTATTCTATTAGTTTCAAATATGTTCTGTTCACTTTCTTTGAAAGGGAATATGTATTTTGTTGACATATTTCAATTTTTACTTACGAGATATAATTAAAAATTCATAAAAAGTTTTAAATTGATAATTATTTATTATTTTTACATAAAAAATGAATTAAAGCAACTCATAATATTAATCCATAAAATAAAAGCATATGTGCGGAATAGTAGGCGTTTTTGACATAAAAAGCGATGTTCAGCAATTAAGGCCTCAAGTTCTTGAATTATCGAAAAAGTTAAGACATCGTGGCCCTGACTGGTCTGGTATTTTTGCGGAAGGGGATGCCATCCTGGCGCATGAACGATTATCAATTGTTGATCCAAAATCGGGTAAGCAACCGTTGTACAGTAAAGATGGAAACCTGGTACTGGCGGTAAATGGAGAGATTTACAACCATATGGATATCCGCGGGAGATTAAAAAATTCGTATGAATTTTTAACACAGTCGGATTGTGAAGTAATTCTTGCATTGTACCGTGAAAAGGGAATTGATTTTATCGAAGATTTAAACGGTATTTTTGCATTCGCCCTGTACGATAAAGAAAAAAAAGAATACCTCATTGCCCGTGATCATATCGGGATAATCCCTCTTTATATGGGTTGGGATCAGTTCGGTAATTTTTATGTTTCGTCTGAATTAAAAGCACTGGAAGGCACCTGTAATAAAATACAGGAGTTTTTGCCCGGGCATTACCTGTATAGCCGCGATGGAGAGATGAAGCGCTGGTATGTTCGTGATTGGATGGAATATGATGCAGTTAAAGATAATCCAACCAGTATCGAAGAATTAAGAGATGCAATGGAGGCTGCAGTGAAACGACAGTTGATGTCAGATGTGCCTTACGGTGTGTTGTTGTCTGGAGGATTGGATTCGTCAGTGGTTTCAGCGGTTGCTAAAAAATATGCAGGTAAACGTATAGAATCAAACAGCACCTCCGAAGCCTGGTGGCCACAATTGCATTCATTTGCTATCGGTCTTGAGGGTTCTCCGGATCTGGAGGCTGCGGCCAAAGTTGCAAAGCATATCAACACGGTGCACCATGAAATAAATTTCACTGTTCAGGAAGGTCTTGATGCCATTAGAGATGTAATATATCATCTTGAAACATACGATGTAACCACAATCCGGGCCTCAACACCCATGTACCTGATGTCCCGTGTAATAAAATCCATGGGAGTGAAAATGGTACTTTCGGGTGAAGGTGCTGATGAGATATTTGGAGGATACCTGTATTTTCACAAGGCCCCAAATGCAAAAGAATTCCATGAAGAAACCATCAGAAAATTAAATAAACTTCACATGTACGACTGTCTCCGTGCTAACAAATCGCTCGCTGCCTGGGGTGTTGAAGGACGTGTGCCATTCCTTGATAAGGAGTTTATGGATGTTGCCATGCGCTTAAACCCGCAAGACAAAATGATTACTCCTGAACGTATGGAAAAATGGGTTGTTCGGAAGGCATTTGAAGATTATTTGCCGCCATCAGTGGCATGGAGGCAAAAGGAACAGTTCTCCGATGGTGTTGGCTATAGCTGGATTGATACGTTAAAAGTGGTGGCTGGAGAAAAGGTATCGGATGATCAACTTAAAAATGCTAAATATCGATTTCCGGTGAACCCGCCAATGTCCAAGGAAGAATATTACTACAGGACCATATTCAGTGAGCATTTTCCGTCAGATACCGCTGCCGCTTGTGTGCCATCAGTGCCGTCAGTAGCATGCTCCACTGCCGAAGCACTGGCCTGGGATGAATCATTTAAAAACATGGCCGATCCTTCAGGAAGATCCGTGAATGTTCATATTAAGAAATATTAAACTATAAACGTAATTCTCCTTGTTCATAGGAGAATTAGGTTCAAATTATCCGAATTGTGAAAAAAATCACCATACTGTTTTTTATTCTGCTTCTTGTTAGTTATGTGGATATGGTATCCCAGGAGTTGGCAACCACGAATACCTATATAAAAACAGAGAATCCTTTTCCGGCTAAAATCGACGATGCCCAATGGATTGCCGGACATTGGCGGGGGGAGGCCCTGGGAGGCATGGTCGAAGAAATTTGGAGCCATCCTTTAGCAGGTGCGATGATGGGATCCTTTCGTCTTGTAAAAAAAGATACCGCCCAATTCTACGAATTTCAGCTTATCCAGGAGATTGAAGAATCTCTGGTTGTGAAAGTCAAACATTTTAATGATGACCTGACGGCATGGGAAGAGAAAGATGACTATGTGTCATTTCCCCTCGTGAAGATTGAGGAAAACCGGATATACTTTGAAAAGCTGACATACGAAAAACAAGATGCAGATCATTTGAATATTTACCTGGCCATGAAAACCAAAACCGGTTATCGTGAGGTCGTATTCAACTATGAAAGGATCAGTCCTTAGTATCTGTTCAATGGATTGACATCACATTGCAATTTGGATGCTAACGCAGTCCCTTCAGGGCAGTAATATCCTCCTGCGGAAATGAACCATCCGGCAGGGGGCCAACGTTGAGGGATCGATTGGTATTTACCCGTGAAGATATTGGTATCTCTGTATTTGCAATCAGGTTGTAACATACAGTGGCTTCATCTGTGTCGTAAAGTGAGATGCCCGGGCCTTTTGTGCCCCAGATAATATTGTTATCGACCATGTTCGGAACTATAGAAGCTTCAATAAATACAGCGCCATTGGAGGTACGTCCGATGTTGTAAAGCAGGTTCCCGGTCACCCTGCTGTTGCGATTATCCCAGTCTAACCAAATTCCGGATGCTTCATTTATATCATGCACGCTGTTATGGACAACCATATTATTAACATTCCTTAACATTTTAATCGCTGCACATTCCCAGTACTGTTCCGTATGTTGCCACCCTATATGATGAAGATGATTTTTTTCTAAGAGTGAATTTCTCACTGTATGTCCCTGTATACCCCCGGTTCCGCAATTATAGATCTCGTTATTTCTGATGATAAATCCACCGGGATGGTTATCTGCCCTTTCATTCTCTTGATCGGATGAAACCCTTTTTTCTTTGATTCTTGCTCCGGCTTCGATGCCTACGGAATTTATGTTGCGAATGATATTATTTTCGAATATCCAGTGATGACCTCCATTGACGAATACCGCACCTGTGCCGATGCGAGGAAATCCGTTTCCGACGTGTTCAAAAATAAAACCTGAAACATGGAGATAATTAGTGCCAATATGTTGAGGAACAAATAGTTGTGATTGGTTTGTTCATTCAAATGCGCACGTGTTGGGGTCTTTGTTCTCAAAAGGGTGTAGATGAAGAAGTTGATTTTTTTCATCAATCCAATAGGTTCCTTCTATTTTAAGAAGATCTTCATAATTAGCGAGTTGCACCATTCGCTTTCCATCCTGGAAAACAAGGCCGCGTTTCAGGGTATAAGGTACCTTGTTTGTCCATTTCCCGGCCCAGGGCATAAGCTCCATTTCCTTTTCATTTGCATTTGCAGTGTAAAATGGATTGTAGATCCCTTTGTCAAGCGGAGCCTGCCAGATATCCCGCGCATAATTGAAGCCAAGAACTGCTGTGGAAGGTTCCCAGTTACCATTGAATACAACGGAACCTTTAATGATAACTTCTGCACCGGGTGCTGCTTCAAAAGCAATCATTTCTGTTGCAGAATTACCCGAATGCGCAGGTTTTATGGATTCCCTGTAGGTACCTGAAAAAACTTGAAC
>CAZAMT010000153.1:0-9379 GCA_964486145.1 uncultured Bacteroidales bacterium | reverse complement strand
ATGGCATTGATCCGTCAACACCCGCAGTTTTGGATAATATTATGCCAACAATGCGAACTTTAAATAGAGGATGTTTTTAAACTGAACTCATAAAATAAATTAAGACAAAAAAGTCTGTTTAACATTTTATTAACAGGTAAGCTTTGATGAATCCTTTACATTTGTTTTAGTTAAATCAAAAAAACATATTTAATCATGAAAAAATTTTTAGCATCTTTCGCATTGGTAGCATTTCTTTTTGCATTTGCTGCACCAACTTTCGCAATGGAAAATGAAGTAGTAACCACAGAACAGGTGGCTGACGAAAAACCAAAGAAAAACGACTCTGAAAAGAAGAATGAAAAGAGTGATAAGAAATCATCAGAATGCACCAAGGAGAAAAAAGCTTGTTGCAGTAAAGAAAAGGACAAAGCATAAAAAATTGAAAGCCCCGGTTTGGGGCTTTTTTTTTACCTTTGCCCGAAATTTTTTTATATGGGCAAAACAGTTGATATTACAAAAGATGTAAAATGGATCGGTATACAAGACTCTGAACTTGTTACCTTTGATATTGTGATGGAAACGAAATATGGGACCACCTATAATTCATATTTCATCAATGCTGAAAAAAAGGCAGTAGTTGATACTGCCAAGGAGACTTATAAAGACGAATACCTTAGCAAGGTATGTAGCGTTACCGATCCGGGTGAAATTGATTTTATCATTCTGAATCACACGGAACCAGATCATTCAGGATCATTAAAACACCTGTTAAAAATTGCCCCAGGGGCTAAAGTTATTGGCAGCCGGCAGGCCATTCACTATCTTAACGAAATGGTCAATGAACCTTTTGAATATTGCTATGTGAAGGACGGCGATACCATTGATCTTGGTAATAAAACACTTAGGTTTATCTCTGCACCTAATCTGCACTGGCCGGATAGCATTTATACGTATCTCGAAGAAGACAGGCTTCTTTTTACTTGCGATTCATTTGGGGCACATTTTTGTCATGAAAATATATTTGACGATGAGGTAGGTGATTACTCCGATGCTTTTTCCTATTATTTTGATGTTATATTAAAGCCTTTCAGCAAGTTTTTGTTAAAAGCCATTGAAAAAATCAGGCCTTTGGAAATTGATATGATTTGTCCCGGACATGGTCCCGTACTTCGAAAGCACTGGAAGGAAATTGTTGATATCTCGGAGGAAAAGGCGAGGGATTATCTTAAAGAAACGGCTGATGCCAGTTCTACTGTAATGATCGCTTATGTTTCAGCGTACGGATTTACCAAAAGAATGGCCGAATCCATTGCCAAAGGTATTCGGAGCATTGGTAGCCATGAGGTAGAACTTGTGGATATTGAGCACATTCTTCCGGGCGACCTTGAAGAGAAGATCACACGAAGCAAAGCAATGCTTATTGGCTCGCCTACCATTAATCAGAATACTTTGCTCCCGGTATATAAAATGTTCGCATTGATTAATCCCATTCGTGATAAAGGAAAACCAGCGGCATCCTTTGGTTCATACGGGTGGAGTGGAGAAGCGGTGAAAGTGATTGAAAATCAACTGAAAAATCTGAAACTGAATGTAGTTCAGGATGGATTGGCATCCAAATTTAATCCGGATGATGTTAAACTTTCCGAAACGGTTGAATTCGGTAAATCATTCGCAAAACATCTACAGTAGTTATAACAGTCCAACGGCCTTGTACTCAAGGTATTTATTTATAAGATCGACAGTAAGGCGTGCAGGGTCTGTTAAAATAGCGTGGATACCAAAGTTTTGCAATTCTCTTATAATCAATTTTTTATCGTATAGAAACTTTTCAGCAATGGCTTTTTTATAGATATCCTCTGTGTTTTCAACAGATAGGTTTAAAAAATCACGCACCTCGGAGTTTTCAAACAAAACCACCAGTAGTAAATGTGATTTGCTCAATCGGGTAAGGAATGACATGTAGTTTCTTACCGATGAAATGCTCTCGATATTTGTATACAAAATCAGCAATGAACGTTGCGTGATGTTTCTTCTTATGTGGGTATATAACAATTCATAGTTTGATTCATAAAATCCTGTTTCCTGATGATAAAGTCGTTCAAGTATATCGTACATGGTTTTCTGTCTGCGGGAAGCAGCCAGAAAGGTATCAACCCCCGTATTGAATGTAATTAATCCCGCTTTATCATCTTTCAGTATGGCTATTTTCGAGATTACAAGAGAAGCATTGATTGCATAATCAAGCAATGACATCCCTTCAAATGGCATCTTCATTACTCTCCCTTTGTCAATGATGCTGTAAATTTGTTGGGATTTTTCATCCTGGTATTGATTTACCATCAACGAGCCTTTTCGTGCCGTTGCTTTCCAGTTGATGGTCCGGTAATCATCACCCTTCACGTATTCCTTTATTTGATCAAATTCGGTATGAAGCCCCAAACGTCTTATTTTTTTAATTCCTATTTCTGTTAACCTGTTCGAAACGGCAAGCAATTCGTATTTTTTTAACTGCAGGAAGGCCGGATATACGGCAACATCATGATGATTGTCAAATGAATAGCGTCTTTTTGTAAAACGTAAAAAGCTGCTGGCGTATACATTGAGTTTTCCGAAATTGTAAATGCCCCGTTGCTTTGGATGAAGGGAATAAATAAGTTCCTTTTCTTCACCAGGATTTAATGTTATATGGATATGAAAATCGCGCTTTTGAAACTGAACAGGAATTTCATCGATAATTTCGCAATTTACCGGGAAATTATACTGGTTAAGCAGTGAGATTTTAATTTGGTTTACATCACCATTGGATAATCTTTCAGGAACCCGGCGGTTACTTTTGATGCCGTTTACCGCGTACAACACAATTGTATCGGTGATGAGCCAACCGGTAAAAATCAGCAATAATATTCGTCCGACGGGAAATAGTGCCGGAAAAAAATAGCTGAACAAAAAAAACAGCGCGATTCCACCACCTGCCATAAAAAACCAGGGTGTTAGATAGAAGGATTTTATGAGCTGTATTGCTTTATTCACGCTATCGGGGCACTTCAATGTTACGTATAACCGAATCAATCAGTTGATCGATGGTTCCACCTTCCATTTCTTTTTCGGGAGTGAGGATGATCCGGTGCCTTAAAACCGGCTTTAATACATATTGAATATCCTCAGGAGTTACAAAATCTCTTCCCGAAATGGCTGCTGTTGCTTTTGATGCTGTTAATACATTGACTGAAGCCCTCGGGGAGGCACCAAGATAAATGTCCGGGTGATTCCTTGTTTTTGTGGTGATCTCACCTATGTAGCCCAGAAGAGGAGATTCAATATGAATATTCATTACTGTTTTTTGCAATTGGATAATCATTTCCCGGGTAAATACCTTTTCAATCACGTCCATTTCATCCGCTTCTTTACGTTGGTGGTGTGATTCCAGGATCTTGACTTCTTCCTCTACCGATGGATAGCCAACTTCAATTTTAAATAGAAAACGGTCCAGTTGTGCCTCCGGCAGTTTATAAACGCCTTCGTGCTCAACCGGATTTTGTGTGGCAAAAACCAGAAAGGGCGGTTGCATTGGGTATGTATTTCCATCTACAGTGACCTGTCTTTCCTGCATTACTTCAAAAAGTGCTGCCTGCGTTTTGGCCGGGGCACGGTTGATTTCATCGATTAATAAAATATTGGTGAAAAGTGGGCCACGATTGAACTCAAATGAATTGTTGTGCATATAATACACCGTGGTACCGATAACATCCGAAGGCATCAAATCAGGTGTGAACTGCACTCGTTTATACGATACATCCATTGATTTTGACAATAATTTAGCGGTTAGTGTTTTTGCTACACCCGGAACCCCTTCAATGAGCGCATGGCCATTTGCAAGAATGGAAATGAGTAAGAGGTCGATCATTTCACCCTGCCCGATGATTACTTTTCCGATTTCGTGGCGAAGCTTTTCAGCAGATTTCAATACTGCCTGTAAGTCTGTCCGGTTTGCAAATTCGTCTTGTTCCATAAATATGAATTATAAACTTTGGTGATAAATTTTTTCAATTTGTCTGTTCAATTCTTTTAACTCTGTTTCTGTAATGTTTTTCTTATGACTGATATCTTCCATTTTTTGAATCAATATCTGAAAATGTTCCTTGGAAATTCCACTGCGGTCAGCATTGATAGTAATTTTATCGGAATTAAAGGCATATAAATTGATTTGAAATCGGCTTTGCAGGTATTCATTGAGGTATGTTATTTTTTTTAAAGCCAGATCTTTGTGGTTTCCTTTTTGATAATACAATGTGCCAATCGTTTTTACAAAATGAAGAGAAATGTTTTCAGGTAGCTGAAGCACCGGAATTACCCGTTGTTTTCGTTTAGCTTCGATGAAGATGTACGCGATCACCAAAATTAAAATCAGATAGTAGACATATTTTAATGATTTCTGTGTTAAAATATACCGAATAGGGCTACTACTTAGCTTTCGGGCAGGCTTATAGTATTCATCCCAGATGATTACCGGTTGGTTAAAATAAGAAAGAGCTCCGGATGCATACCCGGGAGATCCATACAGGATGTTGTAATTGGTAAATGCCAGTGGTTGAAGATTAACAAACAGTTCTCCTTTTCCCAGTTGTATTTTTATAAAATTAACATCACCCGCGGCATTGATCCCCAGAACGGAGACCCTCGCTGAGTCAAAGCTGGCAAACATCCTTTTGTACAACTGTCCCGGAAAAGAATAACCCTGCGCGGATGCAATAACAGGATTAATAAAATTCAAAGATTTGGTATTTTGTTTTAAGGACAGACTATCAATTACTTTCGTGGAAATGGTAAAATTACATGAATCAAGAAATGTATTGGAAAAATTGGCGGCACAAACCAATACCTGGTTTCCGTTGCGAATAAAATCGAGCAGTTCCTGCGTATCGTATATATCCGCCTGAAGGTTATCTGTAACCAATAATACAGTTGCATTGTCAGGCTTTTTATTTCTCAGGAATTGAAAATAACTTGTTTTATTTACCTCAACCCGCGAAGAAGGAAACAAAGTTGGCAGCGATTGGTATAAAACCTGGCACCCATAGGGTATGGTTTTATCATTTTCAAAATTTACAGACCAGTCTACCGGCTTCGGCTTGAAGTATTCTATCAAAACCAACAGAATAAAACCGGTGATTAATAACAAATATTTAGGCCACCCTTTTTTCATTCAACGCATGCAATAATTTATCAAATGTTTTCCTGAATCTAACATAATTCGATTTTCCAATGTTAAAATTTCCATACCAGGCATATTCATAATCCCTGCAAATCTGCGCAAACCAATCCTTAAGATCATTTGGTTGTAATTCCCTGATATATTGACGATTGGTCTTGTTCCTTTCCCAATGTATCAGGTGTACATCATTCAGTAATTTCAACATTTTTAAATAACCATACCGAACAGCAAGTTTGAAATTTTCGTTATTCACAGCATTGTTAATGAGCTGGTCAAAGCTAATTTCATGTATGTTCATTTCATTTTCATGGACAGGAATCGTAAAACTTGCGGGTTTCTTGTAAAAAAGCGATTTAACAGATACTCCCATCAGGCTAAGGATTAGTAATACCAGAACAAATAACAAAACCACGTAAAAAACAATTTGAATGATCAATCCCAGTTCCGAAATTCTGCTTAACCATTCAAGTATCTTTCTCCAAAGTCTTTGATACCATGTCTCAACGGGCACATCATTAAAATCATACTGAAATGCCTTTTCATTTTTTAGTGACTCCAGTTTATTTTGATCAAATGAACGGACATCCAGTTTGGACGAATCATACGTCAGTTCATGTATCTGCGACATCAATGGCAATGAGAATCCAAAAAATAAAAGCCAGATCAAAGATAGCCTCATGAATGCTTATTGATTCGTGTTGTCGTCTTTTTTGTTAATTGCGGCAATACGTTCAGCGAGTGATGGTTTTTCACTTATTTCAATTAGATTAAAATATTGAAAAGCGATAGCCACATAAATGATGCTGTAAAGCAGGTATGAGATGATATTTGCAATGACCAGGTAAGCCGTTCCAAATGGTCCGAAAAAATTGCCGGGCATATCACCTTCCTGTACGGCATGTAGCCCTTGAATGACCGCGTTGATACCTACCGGGAAACTAACTATTCCGCTTAAAATTGATGTAATGATTGTAAGAACAATCAGGAGCAGTAATGTCCACCACCATTGGAGTTTTGTTAATTGAAAACTTTTTGAGAATGCATCGCCAAAGCTGAGTTTTTCATGAATAAGTAAAATAAATATCATGGACAGAGATACAGCAAAATATATTCCCGGGATAATACAGAATGCAAATCCGATAACGACCAAAAGTCCGACCACAATTCCGGTTCCGATGACTGGCAGGATATTCTGAGACATCTTTTTCCAAACATCTTCTTTTTGAAAGTTTCCACGACCTTTTTCAACGTAAAGACTAATGTAACAGTAAACCCCGAGCATTAGAAACAGGTAGCTAAGCATGGAAAGTATCCAAACCCCGCCTGCACCTCCAATCATGTTTCCAATTTCAGCAAATGACTCCGGGTCTTCTATAAGTCTGGCCCAATTGAAGGTGTTGTTGATGAAAACTCCGGTTACCACAGAAGCGAGAATAATAAATGGTAAAACATAAAAGAGGATAACCTGGCCCAATGGTTTAAATTCCTGGCCGATGAATTGAAATGTTGCATTCAGTACCTGACCGAAATCCCTTTCTTCCTTAAAATTGATGTAATCTTTTTTCATGTGTTTAAAATTTGTGACCAAACCTGAAATTTGGCACTCATTTCAATCATGGTCGTGTGTGCCTCTGTAATTATCTCAGACAAGGTCTGTTTCATGGGTTGATGATTTAGTTATTAACTTTTGGGGATATATAAAAAAATACCATACAATAAAAATAATCGAAGACAAAATAATGCCTGCTCTCACCAACGGATGATATTCCGTATGTCTCGTAACAAAACCTTCCAGCATCGCGGCAACAGCAAAAACAGGTATCAGGCCTGTCATGATTTTAATTCCTTTGTTGACACCTTTATGGAAGGATACCAGTCGACTATATGTTCCCGGAAAGAGAATGCTGTTGCCTAAAATTAAACCTGCGCCACCGGCTACAATGATAGCAAATATTTCAAGAGTTCCATGTATCCATATCGTTAAAAAAGATTCTCTCAGCAAATCATGTTGATGAAAAAAATATTGAAAAGCACCCAGCATAATTCCATTTCGCAGAAGAATGTAAGCTGTTCCGAATGAAAACGCCAGCCCTGCCAAGAAAGCAAGAAAGGACACGTATATGTTATTTACCGAAATGGCCAAAAACATGTTGATGCCGGTTACTTTTTTATAAACTGCCATGGGATCACCCTTTTCAATGTTTGATAAGGTCATGTTTATGTAGGTATCGCCAAGAATGAGTCTAACAAACGTATCGTCATACCTGGTAGAAACAATGCCAATGAGTATAGACGCGAGAAAGATGGTGAGCGAATAGAAAAAATATTTACGGGTTTGATAGAAAAGCACAGGAAACCTGTATTTCCAAAAGTTCACAATGGTCGATCCTTTTTCTTTTTTATTTTGAAAAATAACCTGATGAGCTTTGAAAGTTAATTGATTAAGATAAGAAGTTATGTTGCTTTTCGGAAAGTATGTGCGGGCATAGGATAAATCATCGGTGAGTTGTATATACAAATCAGATGCCTCATCCGGGTCAACTTTTGATTTACCCTGAAGATCATTCTCGAGTTTTTTCCAGCGTCCGGAGTGCCTGTTGATGAAAACAATTTCTTTCATGGGCCGTAATAAATGCCCGGTTAATATACTATAATTTTGACGAATGCAACGTTATATTTTAGATAAATTTAAGGAAAACGGCAATTAATTGAGTAACATCTAACAGCAATCATGTAGATTATTATTCATGAAATTTATGGTTATATTTTATTTTTGCCCATCACCAAAAATATTTTATAAAATGTATCAACTTTAACACATTAAAAATTGGATAATATTTAATGGAAAATCTTTATATTCAGACAAGTCAAAATGTGGCCATAGAACATGATGTTGCCAGCGTAGGTGAGCGAATCATTGCAAGGTTGCTGGATTACCTGTTTATGGGACTTTACATGGTGGCAGTACTTATTCTCATTGGAATGGCAAACGCTGAATCTCCAGCCGTGTTTATTTTTTTCCTGGTACCATTGGTTTTGTATGACCTGATTTTTGAAATTTCCATGAATGGCCAAAGCCCCGGTAAACGAATCATCCAACTGCAAGTGCTGATGATCGATGGTTCACAGCCAACTGCCGGTAATTATTTTATCCGGTGGGTATTCAGGCTCGTGGATATCACATTAACCACTGGAGCCGCAGCAGTTTTAACAATAATACTCAACGGAAAAGGCCAGCGACTGGGTGACCTCGCGGCGAAAACCACGGTGATAAGGATAAAGAAGGAAGTTGGTTTTTCGCAAACCCTGTTTACGCAAGTATCTGACGACTACGTGTTGAAATATCCTGAGGTTCAGCAGCTTGATGAAAGCGATGTGCATACGGTAAAGGAAGTTCTTACCGACCTTACCAAAACAAATTTTTCATCACTGTCAGTGCAAATGGCTTCAAAACTGAAAAAAGCTTTGGAACAAAAGATGAATATTACTACCACCGAAAATTACAGGCAATTTTTTCAGGATATACTGAAAGATTATAATTATCTGGCAAAGTCATATGGAGTTGAGTAATCCTGTTGAAAATTTAACCCTGTTTTACAACATCTTTTGAGCTTTTCTGTTTATAGATCTGAAAATGAATTATTAATTAAAACCACATTTCTATGAAAACTTTAACGAACATCGGGAGAATCGTCTATGCTATTCCGTTTCTCATTTTCGGTCTTTTTCATTTCTTAAGTGCCAATCAGATGGCATCCAGTATCCTCAATGGATGGCCGGCAAATTTATTTATAGTATACTTAACCGGAGCTGCGCTTATTCTTGCGGGTATCAGCATTTTGATCAATAAAGTTGCACGAACCGCCAGTCTTTTGCTCGCTTTATTTCTGTTATTAACCATTGCGCTGGTGCATTTACCAGGGCTGGCAAATGAGGAAACCATGCGTATGGCGATGAGTAATGCATTGAAAGATATGGGGTTGATGGGAGCTGCCATCGCTTTTGCAGGTATCCTCAAAAGTTAAAAATGGATGGTTCTGGTAATTTCATCTATGGTTACTCGTTGGGCAGGTGTTGTTAAAATGGATGATTGTGATCTGTTTTGAATGAAAGGGTAAGTGGAAACGAATAAACAGGTGAGATTATTTAAATGACACTTCTTTTTGCAGCATTCCCTCGTATGAA
>CAZAMT010000152.1:3907-9385 GCA_964486145.1 uncultured Bacteroidales bacterium | reverse complement strand
AAATAAAATAGGTAAATCCGGGACATGGCTCCCGGATTTTTTATATATACTCCGCCAGTTCAAGCCAACGATCTGATTTATACTCGATTTTTTTAAGTGTCTCGTTTAATTCATTTGATTTATTTATCAGTTCCTCTGTTGATAAACTGCCAGATTCCATTTCTTCCTCTATTCTACTTTTTTGAATTTCAAGAGAATCAATTTCCTTTTCCAATGTTTCATACTCAAGTTTTTCTTTGTAGGTGAGTTTTTTCTTTTCCGGAGCCGGTTTTGGTTTCAGGTTCTTTTCGGCAGGTTTGTTTTGCTTCTTTTTTATTTGCTCCATTTCCAGTTTAGAGTTGCGGTACTGGGTATAATTACCCGGGAAATCTTTGACAACTCCGTTTCCTTCAAAGATAAATAAATGATCCACCAGCTTATCCATGAAATACCGGTCATGCGAAACCACGATGAGGCAACCTGGAAAATCCTTCAGATAGTCTTCCAGGATATTCAGGGTTAAAATATCAAGGTCGTTGGTTGGCTCATCCAATATTAGAAAGTTCGGACTTTTCATCAATACCGTCAACAGGTATAACCGGCGTTTTTCCCCTCCACTCAACTGAGAGACATTCAGGTGATGCATTTCATGAGGAAATAAAAAATGATTTAAAAACTGGGATGCAGTTATTTTGCTTCCATCAGCCATGCTAACTACCTCTGCAACATCCTGCACTACTTCAATAACTTTCTTATTGTTTTCCGGGCTTAAACCTTTTTGTTGATAGAAACCAAATTTTATGGTTTCTCCTACTTCCATTTCACCACTATCTGCTTGCAACTTTGAGGTTATAAGATTCAAAAATGTTGTTTTACCACTGCCATTATCACCAACAATTCCTACTTTCTCAAAACGGTTAAAAGAATAACTGAAATTTTTTAAAATATTGATATCACCAAAGCTTTTTGAAAGGTGCTTGATTTCCAAAATCTTTTTACCAAGTCTTTCGGCACCCACATTTATTTGGATTTGGTCATCAGATCTTTGCTGCGATGCTTGCTCCTGTATATTTTTAACGGCTTCCTTTCGGTATTTGGCCTTCGTTCCGCGGGCTTTAGGCATTCGGTTCAACCATTCCAGTTCCTTTACCAGTAAATTTTGAGCTTTATCAACCCTGGATTGCTCACTAATTATTCTCTCTGAGTGTTTTTTAAGATAATACGAATAATTTCCTTTGTATCTATATACATCGCCCCTGTCCAGTTCAATGATCTCATCGCAAATGCGATCGAGAAAATACCTGTCATGTGTTACCATCAGTAAAGTTATTCCAGGATTGTACAGGTATTCTTCAAGCCATTCGATCATATCCAAATCCAGGTGGTTCGTTGGTTCATCCAGGATCATCAAATCAGGTTCTTCAATTAGAATCCGAGCCAATGCCAACCGCTTTTGCTGCCCCCCGGAAAGCTGTGATACCGGTTTTCGATAATCATTTATTTTCAATTTTGTAAGTACCTGCTTTATCTTCGCCTCCTGATCCCAGGCATTCAATAAATCCATTTTACCGGTAAGAGACTGTAATGCCTCCTGATCCTCCCTGTCAACAGCTTCTTCATAATCCTTAACCGTATTAAGTATTTCATCATCAGAGTGAAAAACTTCATCAATAATGGTATTGTTTGGATTCAAGTCCGGAATCTGTTCCAAATATGAAATCCTTACCTTCTTCGCATACGTAACAGTGCCACCATCCGGACCATCTTTTCCGGTTAATACATTAAGCAGTGTAGTTTTACCGGTTCCGTTTTTGGCAATGAGAGAAACTTTTTGTCCCTGATTAATGGTCAATGAAATGTTTTCAAAGAGTTTAATATGTCCATAATATTTCGTGAGGTTTTCAACCTGAAGAAAGTTTTCCATAGGTATTCTTTTAATTGGACAAAATTAATCAAATCAACATGGTTAGAAAATGAACGGCACTATTCTGTATTAAAAAATGAATCCAGCCTGTAAATTGCTCCATTGGAATTATAAAAATCATATTATATTAGCTAATCATGAAATAATAAAGCTAAAATTCAAATTTGCCATTCATGACAATTAAAGAACAGTACCAAAGGTTTATTGAATATTTCAGTGAAAACATGCCCCTGCCCGAAACCGAGTTGTTATATACCAATCCTTATGAATTGCTTGTGGCTGTTATTCTTTCCGCTCAGTGCACGGATAAAAGAGTGAACATGATAACACAGGATTTTTTTATACAATTTCCAACACATGAGGCTCTTGCAAATGCTGAACAAGAGGAAGTATATAATATTATTAAAACCTGTTCATACCCCAATAACAAGGCAAAACATCTTGTTGGCATGGCTCGCATGCTCACGAATGAATTTAAAGGGATTGTACCCGATGATATTGATGATCTCCAAAAACTTCCGGGTGTTGGCCGGAAGACTGCCAATGTTATTGCATCAGTTGTTTTTAATAAACCTGCCATGGCTGTTGACACACATGTATTCAGGGTCTCAGCACGGATTGGCCTGACCCGGAACGCGAAAACACCTTTTTCTGCCGAAAAACAACTTGTAAAACACATACCCAAAGAGCATATTCCAAAAGCACACCACTGGTTGATTCTGCATGGAAGATATATTTGCACTGCCAGGAAACCAAAATGTGATAAATGCGGTATAACAAGTATTTGTAAGTTTTATCAAAATAATAAAACCAAATAACAACTTTAATTTATCTTATAATCAACTTTTTATTAACCTAAAGAATATATATATTTGGTTAAGGCGATAATCCTGAGGAAATGAAACAATTTTATCGAGTCGCATTTTTAATACTTATCATATTTATTTCATCGTCATTTTCAATTAGAAGGATCGATTACCGGAAAGGTAGGAATAACAACGTATGCAAACAATTAAAAGGCGAGGTTCTGGTTTATTTCATGTTTGTTGACAGCAGAGAAACATCTCCCTGGACCGAGTTTGATATACAATCAACCATTGATTCTTTAGAAACGGCAGTTCAATGGATCCAACTAAAGGCCAGAGAAAATAACATTTCATTGCGCATAGTTTCTGATTACTTCATTGGAAACGAATACACAACTATAAGAAAAAATCTGCCCAATGGTTCGGTTTTAACATCGGTTACCGAACCGAATCTTAAAACCGGGTTACAGGAAATGAACAAATGGGCTGATAACATTGCACAAACGGTTGGATCAAATTTCAATATCACCGAAAGGGATGGTATACCCGGGATTAAAAATCCAAGAGATAAGGAGCGATTAATTGCTTTTCTGAGGGATGAAAACAATGTAGAAAGCGTAGCTTTGCTTTATCTGGTAAATAATTATTTTCGGACGGATATTTCGGTTCCGGTAAACACCCTTGATACGGATGATGTGGAATTTGGGGTTTTAAGTTACAAATATCCTTCGGTTATCGCTCATAACATTTTACATTTGTTTGGTGCTGCTGACTTACATGAAACAATATACAGGAAAAACACCAAAAAAATTGAGGAATTGCAGCAATTGTATCCGAATGATATCATGAATAATGTTTATGGTAGAAGCTTAACTGAATTAAAAATCGGAGATTACACGAAGTATCTTATTGGATGGAAAGATAAAATTAGTGCCGATCAGAAACCCTTACTTGTTGATAAATTTTATAACTTTTGACATATTTTTCAGTATAATGGGACAAAATCCCTGGAGGCTTGATTTTGCTTGCAAGGAAAGTATTTTTAATTAAAATTGTAGTAAATTTATATAAACGAAATATTTAGAAACATTTAACTCAAAATAACCTATGCAAATCAAAAATTTATACCTAAGATCGTTGGTCCTGATATTGAGTGTATCATTCGGCCTCGTGGTATCAGGTTGTAAAACAGAACCTAAAAAAGAGAAAAAAGAACTTGAACTTGAAAATTTTGAAATATCAGAAGATGTTCTCGATGATATTTCAACAGCGAAAAAGATTTTTTATTCTTTGCCTTCACCACTTGAAACTGCTGTTTTAATTAAGTCAGCAGGAGCCAACTATGACGAGACATTATTGAATCCCATGGAAAATGCAAACAATTACACGACCAACAAAAGTATGGCATTAAACCTTGGTATTTACACAACAGACATGAGTTTTGCAAGTTTATTTGATCAGGCTCAAACCACCATCAATTATATGAATTCATCCAAAAAAATGGCAGATGGACTGGGAATTCTTGATGCCATTGATGATAATACAGTACAACGATTGGAAGAAAATATTAACAATAGGGAAGTTATCATGGATATCATCTCGGAAACATTCATGAGCTCCAGTTCTTATCTGAAAGAAAATGAACGGGCTGCCATTGCAACAGTTGTATTGGTTGGAGGATGGATCGAGGGCCTGTACATTGCCACCCAGTTAATTGATGATAGTAACCTTGAAAACAATGAACTGGCACGAAGGGTATACGAACAAAAACTATCGTTTG
This sequence comes from uncultured Bacteroidales bacterium, assembly GCA_964486145.1. Classification (GTDB taxonomy): domain Bacteria; phylum Bacteroidota; class Bacteroidia; order Bacteroidales; family JAAAOM01; genus CAZAMT01. The sequence continues at coordinate 4,896 of CAZAMT010000152.1, read as the reverse complement.
ATATTCTACAAAAGCTTCTGCAACAACACCAGAATGATCCTGATATTCAAAATTTACAGGCACAACTCGAAGGTTTAAAAAATATTTTCGCGCAAATATCAATTAAATCATCCGAAGTAGTTCCTGAGAAAAATGAAACTACCAATGTGACTACTTTAAAATCTGATTTGGAAATCACGGCTTCCCCCGAAACATTCAGAGAATTAAAAAGTAATGTAAATACCCTGAGAAGTAACTTTATTCTTTAATAAATAAAATTAAGTCATGAGAAAAATATTAAACACGATAATCCTGATAGCAGCAGTAAGCATATTACCATTAACTGTCAATGCCCAATGTAAGGGATTTGCAAAGAAAATTTGCAAACTTGAATTAATGCCTTACATTCATGATGGTAATTACCATGCAGCAATATTAACCGAGGGGGAAGAAGCAGAGCTCTACAAAACATTTTACTCCGACCAGGAATACAGGATAGCTATTTGTGGAGGAGAATCATTACCAAATATCGAATTCCAGGTAGTTGACGCAAACCGAAATGTTTTATACGACAACACCAAAAATAATCTTGCAAAAATATGGGATTTCAGACTCGAAGCCAGCCAGCAGTTAAAAATTGCTGTAAAAGTTCCTGTTCTAAACGAAGTTGGAGATATTCCTGTAAGCGGATGCGTAGCAATTATGTTCGGTTTTAAAGAGAAATAAATGTTAAAAAAATATTAAATCATGTGAAACCCGGAAATTTCCGGGTTTTTTTGTTTCATTTTATCTAACTTTTTACGTTAGATGAACGTATTGTATTATGAATCAATAAAAATTAGGCATGAGAACAATCAAGCTATTTATGTTTATTTATCTTCCCGTTATGGTGGTTATGATATTTTCCTGTGAGGAGTTATTTAACCTGGAAGACGAAGGAGGTTTAACAAGTGAGGAAATCGTGGAAGGTTTAAAAACAGCTCTTGAAGTTGGAACGGATTCGGCAGCAA
>CAZAMT010000152.1:0-3807 GCA_964486145.1 uncultured Bacteroidales bacterium | reverse complement strand
ACCCAAAAAGCCCTGGATGGTTTGTTTTACATGGTTGGTGAAGAAGAAAAGAAAATTCGAAAAGACCCGTTTCAATGGGCTCTTGACATTTTGCATAAGGTTTTCGGAAGCATTCTTGAATAAATTTAAATTATCAAACTCATAATTTATCACTTAAAAACCTTCCGGTATGGGAGGTTTTTTCTTTTGCCACATTCTCTGGTGTGCCTTCACAAACAACATACCCTCCTCCTTCCCCTCCTTCAGGGCCTAAATCAATGATCCAGTCAGCACACTTAATAATTTCAAGGTTATGCTCGATGACGATGATGGAATTCCCTTTTTCAATTAACGCGTTAAATGCTCCAAGAAGCTTTTGGATATCATGGAAATGCAACCCGGTAGTTGGTTCATCAAAAATAAACAGTTGATGTTGAGACTGTACATCTTTACCAAGAAATGATGCGAGTTTTACCCGCTGACTTTCTCCACCACTAAGTGTGCTGGATGATTGACCTAATTTCACGTATCCCAAACCAACATCATTCAGTGGCATTAATTTGTTGATGATCTTCTTTTCGAGACTACCCTTTTTACTTTGTCCGAAAAATTCAATCGCTTCCCTAACCGTCATTTCAAGAACATCATGAATGCTTTTCCCAAGGTACCGGACTTCAAGCACATCATCTTTAAATCTTTTTCCACCGCAACTTTCACAAATCAGGTGAACATCTGCCATAAATTGCATTTCAACTTTAATTTCGCCTTCACCCTGGCACTCCTCGCACCGTCCTCCGGCCACGTTAAAAGAGAAATGTGATGGTTTCAGGTTGTTAATTGTTGCAGCCTGTTGCTGTGAAAACAACTTCCGGATTTCATCATACGCTTTGAGGTAGGTAACCGGGTTTGACCGGGAGGATTTTCCAATGGGGTTTTGATCAACAAATTCAACATTATCAATTACGCTGACGTCCCCTTTTACGGCATCATGCTCACCCGTGCGTTCGCCATAACCATTGAGCAGTTTATTTAGTGCCGGAAAAAGAATGGATTTAACCAGGGTTGACTTTCCTGATCCGCTGACACCTGTTATCACCGTAAGAATGTTCAATGGTAACTTCACAGCAATGTTTTTCAGGTTATTTTCACGAGCCCCGATAATATGAATGGAATTATTCCAATTCCTTCGCTGTTTGGGAATATCTATAAACAATTTATTGGTGAGATATTGCGCTGTCAGGCCTTTACCAGATTTCACCAAATCCTGATGATTCCCCTGAAAAACGATTTCCCCTCCCAGGCGACCAGCTTCTGGACCAATATCCACTACCATATCAGCAGCCCGAATGATTTCTTCGTCATGTTCAACAACCAGCAATGTATTTCCCAGGTCTTTTAAGTTTTTCAGCACATTTATCAATCGTTTTGTATCGCGCGGATGCAAACCGATGCTTGGTTCATCAAGGATATACAACGATCCCACCAGGCTGCTACCAAGCGAAGTAGCCAGATTTATCCGCTGTGATTCACCTCCTGATAATGTTGATGATAACCGATTCAGGGTTAAATAACCCAAACCTACATCAACCATATAATTCAGGCGGTTTTTTATTTCTACCAAAATACGCTTCGCTACCTCAAATTCATGTCCACTCAGTTCCAATCCTTCAAAATACTGATTCAAATCAGAGATTGGAATTGTCACCATATCCATGATTGACCGATCATGTATTTTAACATAACCGGCCTCTTTTTTCAAACGCCTTCCCATACATTCCGGACAGATAGTTTTCCCTCTGTACCTCGACAACATGACACGATACTGAATTTTATATTTTTTCTCTTCGAGATGACGAAAAAAGTCATGTAAACCACGAAAATATTTTGTCCCGTTCCAAAGTTGTTGTTTCTGGTCTTCACTAAGTTGATAATAAGGTTTATGTATTGGAAATCCTGTTTTATCGGCAGACATGATCACTTTATTTTTCCATTCCTGCATTTTCTCACCCCGCCAGCAGACAAGTGCTTCATCATATACTGATAAACTTTTATCAGGAACTACCAAATCTTCATCAATTCCAATAACTTTACCATATCCTTCACATCGTGGGCAGGCTCCCAGCGGATTGTTGAAACTAAACATATGAACAGAAGGCTCTTCAAATTCTATCCCATCAGCATCATATTTATCAGAGAAATGAAAACGCTGGTTCTCATCAGAAGTTAAAAATAATAAGGAACAATATCCGTTACCCTCTTTTATTGCCTGTTGAACCGAATCAGCCGCTCTGATCAGTGCATCTTCATCTTTTTTAACCATCAGCCGATCGATGATAAGGTTCATTTGTCGACTTTCTGCAAGAAACTTTTCATCTTCAATTATTTCTTCGATTTTGTAAGTTTTCCCATTTTGTTCAACCCTGGAAAAACCTTCCATCAAATCGGCTTTAAGCTTTTCTTTAAGGCTAACTTCTTTGGTTTCTGCCGGACATAGAATGAGTAACTTTGTTCCTTCATCAAAGGTTTTTATAAAATCAATAATGGATGTTACACTGTCTTTTGTAACTTCTTCCCCGGAAACCGGCGAAAAAGTTTTCCCAATGCGTGCATATAGCAATTTTAAATAATCGTATATTTCGGTTGATGTGCCAACCGTAGATCTTGGATTTCTCGTATTAACCTTCTGTTCGATAGCAATGGCAGGCGGTATACCTTTTATAAAATCCACCTCAGGCTTTTGCATACGTCCCAGAAACTGACGTGCGTATGAAGACAGGCTTTCAACGTATCTTCGTTGACCTTCAGCATAAATGGTATCGAACGCGAGAGATGACTTACCTGAACCTGAGAGACCGGTGATCACTATAAATTTATCACGGGGCAAAGTAATACGAATGTTTTTAAGATTATGCACCCTTGCTCCCTGAATATCAATGCTTTTAATTTCCTTGTTTTGTTCTGAAAATGCTATTCCTTTGCTCACGTTGGTAACTGTTTTTCCCAAAATTTCGTATATTTTTTAACATTTAGTTTCTTAAATTAATGTGCAAAGATATTTGAATAATTGTTTATTTTTGCTTACTTGCAAATGAAATAAATTTCTAACCAATTAATAGGAGGACTGATTATCGAAAAATTTCTACTTTTTTGTTAACCAAAAAAGGAGGTAGTTTTGAAAACCAATAAAAAAACTGATTTTGAACTTGTTACGGAGTTCTTAAACGGTAATCAGAATAGCATCGAAATCCTTATTACACGTCATAAAGACAAAGTTTACACGTACATCTTTCTTCTGGTTAAAAATCAGGAGTTGGCTGAAGATTTATTCCAGGATACTTTTATTAAAGTTATTAAATCGTTGCATGCCGGCAAGTACCAGGATAATGGCAAGTTTATTTCATGGGTCATCCGCATTGCCCATAACCTGGTTATTGATTATTTCCGAAAGGAAAATCAGTTGAAAGTCACTTCCAACGACAGTTGCGAGTACAATATCTTTAACTCTCAGCGGTATTCTGACAAAACCATAGAGGAAGAACTCATCGGGAATCAGATAACCAAAGATATTCGTTTGCTCATTGATGAACTTCCCGAAGATCAAAAAGAAGTTATCATTTTGCGACATTTCATCGGGTTAAGTTTCAAAGAAATTGCAGAGCATACCGGCGTAAGCATCAATACGGCATTGGGCCGAATGAGATATGCACTTATTAACCTGAGGAAGCTAATTGAAAAAAACAATCTTTCCCTCACAGCTAAATAATTTCATGTATGCATTGTTCTACCTAAGTTGAACGGTACGAACGAAGTGAAGTAACGCTTTTCCGC
>CAZAMT010000151.1:0-9483 GCA_964486145.1 uncultured Bacteroidales bacterium | reverse complement strand
TTGGCAGGTATAATTGCTGCAATATTCATTGCTTACATGTTCTTTAAATAATCGATTAGATTGTATTAAAGGTAAAAAGTTTTGAATTGGTTTTCAATTGTTTTCCTCTTCAAGCCTGGTAATTTTCTTTTTCAATTTATCAATCTCAATTTCGTAATTTTCGAAACGGATTCTGAGATTTTTGTTTTTATTTAATAAATCTTCCGATTGTTTTTGATAATGCTCGTTTTTTCTCATCTGGCTGTCAAGTCGCTCACATGCTTCTTTACATTGCTTCTTCCAAAAGTTTTTTTCTTTCTTCAACTCACGGTTATTCTCGGTCATTTCTTCCAGATGCTGAACAAGGCCTTCCCTCTTTTTTTCCAATTTTTCCAATTCTTCCTCATGCTCGTGAATCACGGAATTCAGGTTCCGGATTTTTTTTCTTAACAAGGATACACTTAACCGCTTGTCAGAATATTTTCTTTTTTCCCGTTCTTCCTGCTCTTTGAGCGCCTGGTATTCGTGGCTGTTTGGATGCAAATCGTTCATAAATACACGTATTTTTCTTTCAATTGATGCAATAATAGCAAATCCCATAGTATATTTTAAAACCAAAAAGAATTTCTTATCTCATTACATGACGCAGATTTTTTTAAAGGAAAACCAGGTTTTTGCGCGACTTCAATGACAGTGCATTGATTTTAATCACCAAGGATATGACTTGTATTTCCTTTAACCTTCTAACCACATCATCGAGTTCATTCATCATGGAACCCTGAATGCAAAGAAAGTAATCACATGACTTATGTTCTGAAATTAAATATGCATTATGAGATGATTTATTTTTTACAAAGGTAAATTGCAAAAACTTATTTTCATCAAAAAACACATACTGAACAAATTCATGAATCATTCCCTTAAGTTTAACCTGTGCATTATCAGCTCTGACAAGCTCTATGCCCAACTTCTGATTCATTTGCCAGGATAACCTGTAATCGTTCTCATTCGTGACTAACCCGAGCAAGACGAAATCACCCGGTTCATCCATTACAAGTTTATGAATCTTTTTGTTCAATGATCATTCTATTTATTAATACTCTCCAATAATCGATAAAGCCTGTTTTGCTGCTTTTTGTTCCGCTTCCTTCTTTGAATTTCCCTTGCCTGTACCGATCACTTTATCCAGTACAATCAGGTTGGAAACAAAAACAGGATTTGATTTATTATTTTCAGATACCTCCTCAAAAGATTCAAATAACACTTCTTGTTTGCTTTTCTGACTCCATTCGATAATTTTACTTTTAAAGTTGGTTTCTGTTTTTTGCAAATAGTTTAAGTTGATGTGCTTTTTGATAATATTTTTGATAAGTAACCTTTTCGTTTTCCGGTATCCCAAATCAAGAAAAATGGCCCCAATGAGCGCTTCAAGAGCATCACCTTTCCAGTTTTGACTATTTTCATCAGATACCTTTGAAATAATCAAGTCGTCAAGTCCGATTTTAATTGCCAGACGGTTCAGCGTTTCCCTGTTCACAATTTTTGAGCGCATTTCTGTTAGGAATCCTTCATCTTTTTCAGGGAAACTGTCAAACAAATATTCAGCAACTACCGTTCCTAAAACAGCATCACCAAGATATTCGAGCCGTTCATTATGTATGAAGGTTCCATCCGCCATCCGGTGTGATGCCGACTTATGAATAAGCGCAATCTCATACAACTTAAAACTCTTGAGTCTGAACCCAAGAATTTTACGTATTTGATTTGTTAATCTTCGTCTCTTCCGATAATTAAGAACAACGGAACTTAGCAATTCTAATCGTTATACTTTTTTACAATGACAGAAAAGTTATGACCTCCAAATCCAAACGTATTACTTAATGCACAATTAACTGTTCTTTCCTGTGCTTTATTATAAGTAAGATTTAGGTTTTGATCAATTTTCGGATCCGGAGTGGTAAAATTAATTGTAGGTGGAACAACGTTATTTGTTATCGAAAGAATAGTGGCTATTGCTTCAACAGCTCCTGCTGCTCCCAGCAAATGTCCTGTCATTGACTTTGTTGAGCTGATATTGAGTTTATATGCATGATCCTGGAATACGTCCTGAATTGCCCGGCATTCAGAAATATCACCCAGTGGTGTTGATGTTCCATGAACATTGATATAATCAATTTCCTCAGGTTGCAAATTTGCATCTTCCAATGCGCGTTTCATCACTAACGAGGCACCCAGTCCATCGGGATGAGGTGCTGTTAGGTGATGGGCATCAGCCGACATTCCTCCGCCTACAACTTCAGCGTATATTTTTGCGCCCCTCTTTTTGGCGTGCTCCAGTTCTTCGAGAATGAGCGTACCTGCTCCTTCTCCCATGACGAATCCGTCTCTTGTACCATCAAATGGCCTTGACGCAGTTTTAAATTCGTCATTTCTGCTGGAAATTGCCTGCATTGAACTAAACCCACCCAGGCCGGCATCGGTAATACTTGCTTCGGCACCGCCGGATACAAACATATCAGCTTTGCCCAGCCGAATATAGTTAAATGCATCTACAATCGCATTTGTAGATGTTGCACATGCTGATACTGTGGCAAAATTAGGTCCACGAAATCCATATTTTATAGAAATATGACCGGCAGCAATATCCAAAATCATTTTTGGAATAAAAAAAGGGCTAAACCTTGGATTCCGGTCATTCTCAACATAGTTGGCAATTTCACCAAAAAAGGTCTCAATTCCTCCAATACCTGAACCAAAGATTACCCCGATCCTGTCTTTATCTACACTTTCAAGATCGATTTGGGCATCCTTAATTGCTTCATCAACGGAGACAAGGGCAAATTGAGAATATAAATCAATTTTACGTGCTTCTTTACGATCGAAATAATCTTTGGAATCAAAATTTTTTACTTCGCAAGCAAATCGTGTTTTGAATTTTGATGCATCGAAACGAGTAATATGGTCTGCACCACTCATCCCCTTCACCAGATTATCCCAGTAATCGTTCACATTATTACCTATTGGGGTTAATGCTCCCAGGCCTGTTACAACTACCCGTTTTAATTCCATACAACAGTTTTTGTTGATTAAAAAAAATGCTTACTTGGCGTTTTCTTCAATATACTTGATGGCTTCACCAACAGAAGAAATATTTTCCGCTTGATCATCAGGAATACCGATATTGAATTCTTTTTCGAATTCCATTATCAATTCAACTGTGTCAAGAGAATCTGCTCCCAAATCATTTGTGAAGCTTGCTTCAGGTGTAACTTCGCTTTCATCAACACCTAATTTGTCAACAATAATTGCTTTTACTCTTGATGCAATATCAGACATAACAATGAGTTTTAATTAATACTATTTTTAAAAAATTCTGTGCAAAGAAATGCAAATATCTAATATATTCAAACAAAAAGCTTAAATTCTTGCTACAAAATTGCTATTTTTCTTCTTTCTTTGTGCCTCCAACTGCCTGTAAATTGAGGATTTATAATTTGATTAATATGAGTAATATAGCTATTTTTGCATCCGGTAACGGAACAAATGCCGAGAAAATCATAACCCATTTTAAAAACCACCCAAAACACCAGGTAACTCTGGTTTGTTCGAATAAAAAAAATGCCGGTGTTCTTGATAAAGCGAAAAATCACAATATTCAAACCTTCATTTTTAACCGAAAGGATTTGTATGAATCAGACAAAGTCCTTGAAACTTTGAAAGAATATCACGCCAATTTCATTGTTCTTGCCGGGTTCCTTTGGCTAATGCCCGACAATATTACAAAAACATATAACCGGAGAATCATCAATATACATCCTGCTTTGTTACCCAAATATGGAGGTAAGGGCATGTACGGAATGAATGTGCACCGTGCTGTTCTTGAAGCCAATGATAAAAAATCAGGGATAACCATCCACTGGGTAAATGAAAAGTATGATGACGGGGATATAATATTCCAGGCAACCTGCGACATTACACCTGAAGATACGGATATCTCACTTGCCGGCAAGGTGCATCAACTCGAATACAGACATTTTCCGGTTATCATTGAGCAACTACTGAACCAGCAATCGTGATGCTTACTCTTGCAAGCCCATCGTATTTAACCGGAAGGTTAACCCAATATTGAAAATAAAAGGGATGTAATCAAAAGCGTAATCAGAAAAGAGGGATGCTGAAAAACCAAGTTGTGAATGCAATTTTACATTGGGTGCTCCTACCCTCAAATAAACCATCGGTTCAAGAAAGAGATTATCTTCCGATAAGGAATACTCATCCGCTTCTCCCCGAACCTGATAGAAATTAACATAAGCAGTCCTGAAGCCTATTCCGCCTTCAAAAACCTTTAATTTCATACCAACATCCGATTGTAAAAACATTCGATGATACAATCCCCGCGCATGCTTTAATTGATCCGTAATGAAAGTATATTCATCACGTGCTGCGGATGATCCCAGACCATACCCACCAAAAACATTCAGGGTTCCGTATTCACCAAACTTTGTAAGATACCCCAATCCAACCTCCCCAAAAGCATGCTCGTGATAGTTTGTTTCGCTTGTATCACCAAAATCAAAGGAAGTATTCACCATCAAACCAAAATTATCCGAAACAGCATAAGCAAGCTGTACATCCAATCCACTAACTCCTGTGGTTACAGTTCCTGATAATTCTCCCTGATCGGTAAGCTGGGGGGCGTTTATCGTGTTGGGCACATAAACAGGTGCACACGATGCAAATGCAAACAGAACAATGAAAATAAAAATTTGTGTTTTCATATGAACGTAATTTAAGTGTGGTTAAATACATCAATAGATCTTATCTGACTTAATGCTGAAATTTAACAAGTACAGGACAAATTATACAACACCATATCATTTTATTTTTCTGATTTCGTTTAAGTAATCCAAAATGCCCGATAATCAATACGTATGTGTTACCATGCTGATGCTGCCATCTGTTGGAAAAGGTTCATCTTTCGCACAATAAAACAGTTCAATTATGAATAGGGCAGGTTAGATTGTTTTGTTCAAAGAACCTAATTTATTCAACCAAACCTGCTTGTCCTGATGGAAGCGGGCTAAATTGTCCTCATGCACAGGTTCTACAGGTGGCGCTTTTACCTTCAAAGGATCGATGGCGTGTCCGTTCATATAAAATCTAAAATCCAGGTGAGGCCCCGTTGCGAGGCCGGTTTGTCCGACATACCCAATTATCTGACCCTGCTTAACAAACGTTCCCTGTGATATTCCTTTGGCAAAACTCTTCAGATGAAGGTACCCGGTAGTGTAAACTCCATTATGCTTAATTTTGAGATAATTACCACCCCCTTTAGAATCCCAGCCCTTCTTTACAATATACCCATCGCCAATGGCATATACCGGAGTCCCCTGGGGAGCAGCATAATCAACACCCCGGTGTGGACGTCTTATCTTCAGTACAGGATGCATCCGGCTTAAGGAATAGCGGGAACTAATTCTTGAAAAACGAAGTGGTGCCTTCAGAAATGCTTTTCGAAGGCTTTGTCCTTTATCATCATAAAAATCCTTGATACTATCCTGCTCAAATGGGATTGCATAAAACTCCTCCCCTAAGTGATCCATGCATGCAGCATGTATTTCGCCGATTCCTACCGAAACAGAATCCACATAGTTTTCGTCATAAATAATTTTAAACCCGTCGCCCTCCTGAAGCCCGAAAAAATCGATTGACCAGGCGAAAATCTCGGATAATTCATTTGCAAGCAATGGATTCAGGTTATTCTCCATCATGGTTTTCCATAAGGACGAATGAATGATACCCGTTGCTGTTTTCTGAATCTTTGTAATTTCATTTTGTCCTGTATATACATGAACCGAATCATTGAAGCTAATGGTTAAATACTCCATGGGGTTCTGTTGATAAACAAAGTGTGTTAACTTTTTTGTTGGATCTTTTGATAAAAACAAATGGTAATCTTTCCCGTAACGTATCTTCCGAAGATCAAAAACACCCCTGGCTTTCTTTACAATCTGGTCGATCTCCATTGCTGAAACACCAAAGGGTATCAATATGGTTGAAAGGTTTTGGTTTCTTTTAACACTTGCAGTTTCAATGTTAAAGGAATCAATGGGGATTCCAAATTTGAGAACGGGTTGATCCAATTGTAACGCAGAATCAGATTCAGCGGAAATTAAAATTTCTTCTCCTGATGGATTTGATTCCTGTACAAAAAATATGGTAAACATTCCGGCTATCAGAAAAGATAAAAAGATAAGGGTTTTTTTTAATTTCATTTGTCAAATTTTTAACCTTATTAATTCATAAATTATTTACAATCAAATGTTTACGATTAAGTTACACTAACTCCCGCCTGGGCGAGACTAAGTGTAACTAAATCGGGCTAACCTGCTGTGTCATAAATTAATATTATAACTTATGAATAGGGCAGGTTAAATGCAACAGTCGCATAAAATCTCTTTTGGGTATGTAATTTATCAGAATTTACAATTTGCAAAATGATTTCATGCTCTAAATCACGATGTTAATTATCCTCTTTGGTACGATAATTATCTTTTTTGGTTGTTTGTTTTGCAACCATTTTTGCGCTGATTCATGGTTCAGGACTATATTTTCTATTTCATCTTTTGGCATATCCACGGGAAGGTTTATTTTGAAACGCAATTTTCCATTAAATGATACCGGGTATTCAAAAGTACTTTCAAGGAGGTATTTTTCCTCAACTTCAGGAAACGACTCGTATGCCAGGGAATTCTTGTTTCCGTATATTTGCCACAATTCTTCGCACATATGAGGCGCAAAAGGAGCTAACACCTTAGCAAATTTTTGTGCAGTATCTATTGTGACTTTTCCGGTTTTGATTACATGATTTGTAAAAATCATCATTTGAGAAATGGCTGTATTGAATTTAAGTTCCTCAATATCCTGCCGCACTTTTTTTATGGTTTGGTGCAAAATTTTAAGTGTTTCGGTCGATTCCTCACCCACCGAATGAATGTTTTCATTATTAGCAAAAAATCGAAATACCCTGCCAAGAAATCCGAAAACACCTTTCACTCCGGTATCTGTCCATGGCTTGGTTGCATCCAATGGTCCCATAAACATTTCGTATAATCTTAATGAGTCAGCGCCGTATTTCGAAACCACATCATCGGGATTAACCACATTTTTGAGAGATTTGGACATTTTTGCCACAATCTGGTTTAATTCTTCCGATGTTTCTTTGTGGAAGAATAAACCGTTCTTCTCTTCGACCATATCAGAGGGTACCTTTGCACCAGTTTTTGTTTCATATGCAAAGGCCAGGATCATCCCCTGGTTATATAATTTATTATACGGTTCATCGGTTGAAACATAACCCAAATCATACAACACTTTATGCCAGAATCGGCTGTACAATAAGTGTAACACGGCATGCTCCGCGCCGCCGATGTATAAATCAACAGGCATCCAGTAGTTTTCTTTCTCTATATCAAAAGGGGCCTTATCATTTGCTGGATCGATGTAACGGAGATAATACCAGCAAGATCCAGCCCACTGCGGCATTGTATTGGTTTCTCTTTTCCCTTTTCTGCCATTTTTATCTTGAACATGCAACCATTCTTTGGCATTTGACAATGGTGACTCACCGGTTTCTCCCGGTTGATACTTATCAAGTTCGGGAAGTTTAACGGGTAATTGCCCATCGTCAACAACTGAAATTTCACCATCTTCCCAGTGAATTACCGGGAATGGTTCTCCCCAGTATCGTTGCCGGCTAAACAACCAGTCGCGGATCTTATAGTTTACTGAAGCATGGCCTAACCCTTTTTCCTCAAGCCATTTTGTTATCTTTGTAATGCCTTGTTTTTTGTTAAGTCTGTTTATACCTATGCCTGTACTTTCATTTTCAGAATTAATATAAACACCATCCTCTGTCCAGCATACATTTGCAGCAAGAACCTGTTCCCGCACTTCCGGATCTGCGTCGACAGGATCCATAATCGGTTCAATCGGTAAGTTAAATTTCCTGGCAAACTCGAAATCACGACTATCATGAGCCGGAACGGCCATAATAGAGCCTGTCCCATACCCGGTCAATACGTAATCAGCAACCCAGATGGGAATCTTTTTGTTATTAACCGGATTAATTGCATAGCGTCCTGTAAATACTCCGGACTTTTCCTTGGCCAATTCAGTTCGGTCGAGGTCGGATTTTAGTGCAGCAGCTTCTGCATACATGTTAACTTCTTCGGTTTTTTCGGGAGTTGTTATTTGTTTTATAAGGGGATGTTCCGGAGCAATTACCATATAGGTTGCCCCAAAAAGCGTATCCGGGCGTGTGGTATAAACCCTTAATTTCTCCTGAATACCTTCGATTTTAAAATCAACTTCAGCACCAACGGATTTTCCAATCCAGTTTTTTTGCATGTCTTTTACACCCTCCGGCCAATCTAAATTATCCAGGCCCTGAAGCAATCTTTCAGCATAAAGGGGAATGCGCAACATCCACTGTTTTAAATTTTTCCTGACAACCAAATTTCCACATTTCTCATGCGAACCATCCATCAATACCTCTTCGTTGGCACAAACAATTTTACAATGGTTGCACCACCAAACCTGCGCATCATCGTAATATGCCAGACGCTTGCTATCTATATATTCCCGAACATGGTTTTCACCTTTGTTTTTTATTTCATCCGGAATTTCTAACTCATTGACAGGCCTGCCCTTTTGCAGTTTATCATCGAACCAGGTATTATACAGCCGGATAAAAATCCATTGAGTCCATTTAAAATAGTTGGGGTCTGTTGTATTAATTTCTCTGTCCCAGTCATAACTAAGACCGAGAGATTTTATCTGACGGCGAAAATTATCACAGTTTTTGTTTGTAGTGATGGCAGGGTGCGTTCCGGTTTGAATGGCGTATTGTTCAGCAGGAAGTCCAAAAGCATCCCAACCCATCGGATGAAGGACATTAAATCCATTCATTCGCTTGTAACGGCTAACAATGTCAGTGGCCGTGTAACCTTCGGGATGGCCCACATGCAAGCCGGTTCCGGAAGGATAAGGAAACATATCCAGTGCATAAAAGCGTTTTTCTTTAGGTACCTCTGGATCTTCAATCGTTTTGAAGGTTTTATTTTCTTCCCAGTATTTTTGCCATTTTTTTTCTATTTCCGAGAAATTGTATTCCATTTATAAATGATTTTATGCAATGCTTCACAGTAAAGGCACAAAAGTAAGAAAAGAATTACTAATTATAGAAGAAAGGTTTGGAATGACCATCCCTTTTTGCACATGATAATTCATTGCCATTTAAATTTCGATTGTATGTTGGATTTACAGGTTCGGCTAATGTCAAACCACTTTACAACTGCACACTCTGCATTCAGATATAAAAATTGGAATAGGATCGCCCTGACCAGCCAGGAACAAACCTTTCTTAAAACCTATTTAACCCGAATAATTGAAGAATTATTCCTGTCTCCGACAGCGGCTAAGATTCAGTAAAACTTTTTTCAA
>CAZAMT010000150.1:0-9485 GCA_964486145.1 uncultured Bacteroidales bacterium | reverse complement strand
CATTGATAATTCTCAAACAATACTACAAATTATCATCTATATGGAAGTATGAAATTTTACAGGAGTATATAAACCATTTATGAATGTTTCAAAAATGTAAATGGAGAGCTTTTTGACTGCTTTTTTTAACCAATCAGACATGCAGAAACATTGCTTTGCGATACATAAGGTTTACTTTTCAAATGTCAGTATTGTTTTTTCAAGTGGTTTTAAGATTATTTTCTTTTTATTGCTGAAAAATACCATATCTAAGTTAGTGTCAAAATCTTTTGATCTTTCCCTTAATAAATAGAAACGGGCTACTGATTTGGTTGGATTTAATATTTCAATGATGTACTGTCCATCATTAACATTCAACGTAGTTTTTAAATGATCGAATGAGATTGCCAGGTTCATATCAGGAACAACATAAACACCCGGAATTTCGGCATATGTCAACATTAACGACACCTCTGACCAGGTAGAACCATACATTAATTCACCAACTCCTTCCAGCCAGTCGCAGGTATTGATGCGTTCGGAGACGAATCCTTCCTGCATGCCCGGGATAGGTCTGTTCGGATGTGAAAGGTATTGTGGTATGTTTTGGGTAATTTCCTGAAGTAGTTTTAAGAACCGTACATTTTTTGTATATCGAAACAGTTTTAGTAACGCAATTCCTGAGTAAGTGCAAATTCCTGGTGCACCGTGTGTATTTTGCGTATTTGCGAAAACACTGCCTTTTGTTGTAACATCTAATGCCCCCAATGGTGATTCTTTTGGAAATGTGAAATTGTATGCCATGACCCAGGTAGATAGATAATGCGCCGCAGTGCAAGCCCTTTCAAGCCACTTTTGGTCGTTGGTTTGTTCATACAGGCGAATCATTGATTCCAATAATCCATAGGCTGACTCACTATCTGCTGCCTGCAAGGCATCTCCCGGCCCTCCGCAGGTAAGACCGGTTTTCATAAAATCAGCATACAATTGTTCTGCAATATATTCGGCTGCTTTGGCAAATGCTTTTTTTTCAAAGTAAACAGAAGAAAGCACCAGCCCTGCCGGTAAAATAGCAGCCGATGTTGATCCTCCAACCTCAATTTTTCCTGATTCACTGTTGATAAACTGGCCTAATTGACCGTTTTTATTCCAAATAGCCAGTAAAGATTTAATAACCTGTTGTGTTTTCGTTTTCCATTCATCAGGTACAGAAATCCCATTATCATCGAGGTATTTAAACTGTTTGGCTAAATAATAAACGGCATCAGCACTTTTCCTTGTTAGGTGCCACTGAGAGGTGTGTTTTCTGCGAATGTCTCCTCCATACCATTTGTTGCCCTGTTCACCTGAGTCCCAAAAAAGACCGGCAGGACAAAGAGGGGCATTAAAAAACCAGTTGAAATGGTTCAGACATTGTTTTGCCGATTTGTCAGATCCTTCGAGCAACAAAGGCAGGGTAGAAATCATTCCTCCTGTCCAGCCAAGTTGCCAGTCTTGAAGAAAACGGTATTTTCCGTTTCGCATGCCAACAGAATAATAACCCGGATCTTCGACCCAGTTGTGTTCATTGTATTTTTTTTCAATGGCATCAAAACATGAAGAAAGTGAAAATGAGGGTTTTATTTTTTCTTCCTGCAACATCATCCGTTGATCAAAATAGTAAGAAAAAAAGTCATTTAAGGATAGTGCATCGCGTAGTTCCACTTTGTATGGCACATCAAATTTATCCCCGGTTTTTAGAGTTATACCTTTATCATCGACTGGTGCACAGGAATTGGTGATTTTATATTTTCGTAACTCTCTGACAGCCGGAAGTGATATACTTATTCGTAATTTGGATTTGTTTGCATTCTCTTCAATGCAAATTCCGGTTTCCATATCAGAAGAGCGATTTGAAGTAAATATCCAAAACATCTTCTTTCTTTCCCTCATAAAAATACCAACACAAGGCATAGTTGTTGACCCTGTTTTGAGTTGAATTTTTGAAAATCCTTTATTTTTGTTCAATCGGGGTATGTCTGTAATGATAATGGGCTTTTCAGGGCCAATATCATTTTCATCAATCAATTTGGGTGAGTATGGAATTTTTCGGGATTCAAATCGATTCCCATTATAAACTGCTGCCGGAATGCAGATATAATTTTCAGGTTGCCAGTCATTGATCTCAAATTCTAAATTAACACTTGCATTCTCAAAATACCCCGAAATACAGTTAATTTGAAGCAAATTAAATGGATTGGATTCGCGTAGTTTCCCAAGTATGGCACCCTTGAATGAGATAATGGAAGTCTCGGAATCCATAATGAGTCTTTCCCGAAATATTCTGCTTACCTGATTATTGTATTCATGGTCAAATTGCTTAACAGAAATATACGATTTTATTGTAGAATCTTTTAACATGGCTCGTTTGTTATAATGTACTGGTATACAGAAATCATTGATGTTTGAAAATTGCATTGTTGAAACTCTGCAAATTCAATGTATAAAAATATTTATTATTTTCGTAAACAGTCGATTGTAAATAATTTATGAACCGAGGACAACTTGCCCCGATTTATCGGGGAATGACTGCCTGCCCGATATTTTTTCGGGGAGTTCAACAAAGTTAATTAATAAGGCTAAAAAACAATCCATTGACAAAGGAAGAACAAAGCAAGTTGGTATACGAATTACGAAAAGGCAGTGAAGATGCGTTCGACAGGGTCTTTAGCCATTACTTTCCAATACTAATGAACTTTGCCAACGAATATGTTCAGGATCCTGAAGTCGCCAGGGAAATTGTACAGGATACATTTTTAAAACTATGGGAGATACGAAAAAATCTTGACCCACAAACACGTCTTTCTTCATTACTATTTACAATTACGCGCAATGATGCATTAAATTACCTGAAACAGCTTATCCATAAACAAAAATACATTAACGACCGCAAGCGATTTTATCAAAATCAGCTAAATTACATTGCCCTTCGAGATGAATCCTCAGAAATGCTTATGTATGATGAATTAAACAACAGAATTCAGACTGCTGTAAGCCATTTAACCCCAAAATGTAAGGAGGTTTTTATTTTAAGTCGCCTTAACGGGCTAAAATATCGTGAAATCGCTGAAAAATTAAATATCTCTGTAAAAACTGTGGAAACCCATATGTCCGATGCTTTGAAGCATTTAAGAAAAGAATTAAAAGATTATCAATAAAAATTTCACTTTTTTCTCAGGGTAAATTTCTTTTCAATTGTTTTACTAATGTGAAAGGGAAATTTATGAGTGAAAATTTAATAATTAAATATTTAACCGGGGAGTTGTCTGAAAAGGAATCCGAAAAATTGTTGAATTGGGTTTCAAAAGACGAGCATAATAAAAAATACTTTTCAGAAATTAAAAATGCATGGGCTTCCGCGGGTTTAAATGATAACGCAAATATTGATAACGTAAAAAAAGAAGTTGAATTATTTAATTATCGAAAAGTACTTCAAAACGGACCAAAAAAGCAAACCTACCGGATAAAAACCTCAAGCCACGAGAAAACTTCATTTTGGAATCTGGCCTTGAAAATAGCGGCTATCATAATTCTCATTTATAGTTTAGGAATAACAAGCTATACCTTTTTAATACCAGAACCAAGCCAATACAACGAAGTAATTACCAGAAACGGAGAAAAGTCTCAACTTACCCTGGCTGACGGCTCAAAAATCTGGGTAAACTCAAATACCAAACTTCGTTACCCTGCTAATATGGACCAAAAACAGGTAGATATTTTCTTGGAAGGTGAAGCATTTTTTGATGTTTATAAAATGCCCGGCCGAAACCTCACCGTGCATACTTCCGATCTTATGATTAATGTGCTCGGTACCGCTTTTAATGTAAAAAGTTATTCCGATGACGGTATTACCGAGACAACACTGGTACGAGGAAAAATTACCATTGACGGACAAAGGAAAAAATTGAAAGAAAAATTAGTTTTATCTCCTAATCAACAGGCCACCTATATTTCATCAAATAAAACGATGCAGGTTAGAGAACTGGATAGTGGGGAAGAAGCAAGTAAAAACACAAAAAAGGGTAACGAAGCTGGTGCCGAGAGATTACAAAAACAGCAACCAAGATCACAAATGGTGTTTTCTGAAAAAGTGGAAACGGAAGTCTATACATCATGGAAAGATGGTAAAATGATTTTCAGAGGTGAACGATTTGAAGATTTAGCAAGTCGAATGGAACGTTGGTATGATGTTAAAATTCAAATAAACGACTCTGCGCTAAAAGAATCACGCTACACCGGCACATTTGAAAAAGAATCCATTGAACAGGCCCTAAAAGCGTTGAGCTTGTCGTTGCCCTTTAATTATGAGATTGATCAAAATAAAATTACAATAACATCCAGGTAATGAAATAATAATACGATAATCACTAACTTATGTCTAATAACTAAAACTTTGTATGCCTATGAAATAGATATTTCAATACTAAAAAACTTTTCGATATTAAAAAAAATCGGAAAATGCGCCAACACTTTCCGATTAAAAACTTGCTCGTCTGAGAAGAGACGAAATAAATTTTATTTGTTTAATCCTTAATAATTACAAAATTATGAAAAAAAAGAAACTGACAAAGATCTTTTTGATAAGAAAGGATCTGTTAAAAATTTTAATGATTATGAAAATTGCAATATTACTAACAATTGTCTCGGCCATGAACGTATTTGCCACGGCGTATTCACAGGCCACAAAACTAAACTTGCATTTGGAAAATGCATCGTTGGAACAAATATTCGTAGCTATTGAAGATCAGAGCGAGTTTAAGTTTCTGTATCATGATAAGCTAATCAACGACGATGGGCGAAGAAAAGCGGATTATCGCAATAAGACCGTTGAAGAAATTCTTGATGACATCCTTTCAGGAACCAATAACACATATACAGTTCTTGAAAACAACCTTGTAGTTATTACTCCAAAACAGAATATGATACAACAAGGGTTTACAGTTACAGGAAAGGTTGTTGACAGCGAGGGAGATCCGTTACCCGGTGTTAATATCGTTGTGCAGGGGACTACCACTGGCGCTGTAAGCGATCTTAACGGGAATTATACCGTAACAGTTCCTAATGAGAAAGCAACACTGGTGTTTTCGTTTGTTGGTTACCTTACAGAAGAAGTTTCAGTAAATGGACAATCAAACATCGATTTAACACTGGTGGAAGATGTTCAGTCGTTGGAAGAGGTTGTCGTGATCGGATATGGAGCGGTAAAGAAAAGTGATTTAACCGGTTCGGTAACGCAGGTAAAATCGGAAGATATTGCAGCCTATCCGGCAACCGCTGCAACGCAAGCCATTCAGGGACGTGCAGCAGGAGTTCAGGTATCTGCAACGAATGGTGAACCAGGTTCATCATACAGAGTGAGAATCCGTGGCGGTACATCTATTAATTCTTCAAGTGATCCTCTTATTGTTGTGGATGGGTTACCCGGTGGTACCTGGCCACCGCCGGAAGACATTGAATCGCTTGAAATTTTAAAAGATGCATCTGCTACTGCAATTTATGGTTCCAGAGGAGCTAACGGAGTTATCCTTATTCAAACAAAACGTGGCGAAGCAGGAAGAACCAAAATCAACTTCAGTTCGTCATTTTCTCGTCAAACAGAAATCGATCGTTTCGATCTGTTAAATGCACAGGAAATGGCTGCTTATGTGAATGAAACCCGTTTAAATAGTAGCGATGATCCTGATAATGAGATATTGCCTTATGATAACCCAGCATCTTATGGCGAAGGCACAGACTGGCAGGATGAGGTATTGAGAAACGGAGGATTGCAAAATTATCAATTGGCACTATCCGGTGGAAATGAAGCAGCCCGGTTTTATGTCTCAGGAACTATTTATGACCAAAAAGGGGTAATTCTAAACTCCGATTATAATCGGTACTCGGTTACCAGTAACCTGGACATTACGGCAATGAAAAAAGTAAAGATTGGTGCAAACTTATTTGCCCAGCGCTCAACATCCAATGGCGTGCGTTCACAAGAAGGCAGCGGTGGAACCAACAATGCAGGTGTTATCTCATCTGCATTCAAATTTGAACCCACACAACCCGTTTTTGATGAAAACGGTGACTATACGCTGGCTACATTGAATGATCCTCACGATAACCCGGTAGCAATAGCATTGGAACCTTCGAATGAAACAATCAATGACCGTTTGCAGGCAAATTTTTTTACCGACATTGATCTATTGGAAGGATTGACTGTTCATTTGAATTTTGGAGGAAATATATATAATCAGCGAGATGGAGCATATACACCAACAACACTGAATGCAGCTAAAGGAACTGGTGGAAACGGTCAAATAGATTCAAGAAAAAATACCAGAATAAGCAGTGAAAACTATATTACCTACAGCAATAATTTTGGAGATGTGCATGATATTTCAGTCATGGGTGGATATTCATATGAATCTGCGCATAATGAATTTTGGAGAACCCGTGCACAAACATTTACAACGGATGCCGGTTTATTTTGGAACCTGGAAGGTGGTTCAACCCTCCAAACGCCATCATCTAATCTGACAGAAACAGAGTTATCATCATTTTATGGTCGGTTAAACTATAAATTATTAAACCGTTATTTGATTACAATTAACGGTCGGTATGACGGGTCCTCAAAATTTGCGAAAAACAACAAATGGGCATTTTTCCCATCCGGAGCATTGGCATGGAACGTTGCCGAAGAAGCATTTATGCAAAATATTGACCAGCTTAGCCAATTAAAATTAAGAGCCAGCTATGGAGTCACGGGAAACCAGGCTATCGGCGCTTATCAATCATTGGCTAAATTCGGTACAGTTACAACAATTATTGGCGATAATATAGTAAATGCAGTGCGTCCAACATCAGTAGCTAATGAAAATCTAACCTGGGAAAGCACCGAACAAATGAATGTGGGTTTTGATCTTGGATTATTCAATTTACGGTTATTATTAACCGCTGATTATTATAACATGGAAACATTTGACCTGCTGTTTAGCCAACCATTGCCACCATATTCAGGGTATGGAAGTCAACTGGCGAATATTGGGCGGGTTGAAAATAAAGGATTTGAATTCAGCCTCACCTCGGTTAATTTCAGGGGAGAGTTTGAATGGGAAACAAATTTTAATGTTTCTACGAACAAAAATAAAATTCTCGAGCTACCTGATGACAATAAAGATATCTTTTACAGTGCGAGACCCGGACAC
This sequence comes from uncultured Bacteroidales bacterium, assembly GCA_964486145.1. Taxonomy (GTDB): domain Bacteria; phylum Bacteroidota; class Bacteroidia; order Bacteroidales; family JAAAOM01; genus CAZAMT01. Next base: position 2,280 of record CAZAMT010000150.1, on the reverse strand, counting down.
ATGGTTGGTTTAGGGAACACACACGTACTACGGGTAGGTGAACCTGTTGCATCCATGTTTGGTTATGTATATGACGGTGTTTACCAGACTGATGAAACCCCGGTTGATGGTGCTTTTGATGATTATGCGGGCGGAAGGAAATTCAAGGATATTGCATCCACAAATGAAGAAGGCGAAATAGTTGGTGAACCTGATAATGAATTAACCAGCGCTGACCGAACCATCATTGGAAATCCGCATCCCGATTTTATATTTGGTTTTAACAATACCTTTAATTATAAAGGATTTGATTTAAACATATTCTTGCAAGGGTCTCAAGGAAATGATCTATACAGTTTCAGTTTAATGGAACTGGATTTAATGTCGGGTCAGAACAATGCCACCACGGAAGCATTGAATCGCTGGACTCCAGCCAATACAGATACGGATGTACCTGTTGCTCATACGAGGCCAAGAGTAAGTACTGACCGATTTATCTACGACGGCAGCTATATCCGCCTAAAAAATCTTTCGCTGGGATATAATGTGCCGCAAAATGTCATTGGAAGGGTTGGTATTCGCTCATTACGTGTGTATATTAGTGGGCAAAATATTTTGACCATTTCTGATTACCCGGGTATCGATCCTGAAGTTAACTATCGTTCAGGTGGAGCACAAAACTCAAATCGCAACCTTGGCCTTGATTATGGCAGTTATCCAAATATTAAATCATATACAATTGGCTTTAATATTGGTTTATAATCATCAAAATAGTAATATCAAAAAAAGATAAAGACATGAAGACTATATATAAATATTCAATCTTGTTATTTTTAATGTTCGCGGCATTTAGCTGCACCGATCTGGAAGAAGAACCAGTAGGTCTTTTGGCTCCGGAAAGTATGTTCAAAACCACCAACGATGTTGAAACTGCAATCATGGGTGCCTACGGTCGTATCGCATCTGAGAGCTATTTTGGACGTAAACTCGTTTTAACTCTTCAGTTGAGAAGTGATATGAGTGATATCGGTGATAGGGGTACCCCTTCAAGAAGACAGGATGCAAATGATTTCAACATGGACCCGGAAAATGGTATGGTTTCTGCGTTTTGGCCAAGGTCGTATGAAATTATCAGTGCTGTAAATGCAGCTATTGACGGAGCGAGTCGCGTTGATGCTTCCGAAGCAAAAATAAATCCACTTATCGCTGAAGCCCGTTTTGTTAGGGCATTTGCCTATTATCACCTGGTAAGGTTATTTGGTGACATTCCTTATATCGATGAATTTATCAGTGATCCAGCAACTGTTAAAGACATTAGTAAAACACCAGCGAGCGCTGTTTACGAAAACATCATTGCTGATCTGGAATTTGCGAAAAACAAATTACCAGAAACACAACCTGCACGCAGCCGTCCAACAAGAGCAACGGCTGCTGCATATCTGGCATCCGTCCACTTAACTTTAGAAAACTGGCAGGATGCTTATGATAACGCTAAATGGGTTATAAATAAAAGCGCTTCCTGGAATATTGAATTAACACCTGACTATCAAGACCTTTTCCGTGCAGAAACGCAATATGAAATTAAAGAGCCCTTGTTCGTTGCTGATTTTAAAGCAGGAATTACCGGCGAAGGTTCTGAAGGTGTGGATTGGATGGGGCCTATAACCGGAATCCGCGGAGCAACCGGCTGGAGCGTTAGTGTACCATCAATGTTGGTGTATGAGGATTGGGACGAACGTGATTATCGCAAACAAGTTGCCTTTGATGATACCGTTATTTTGGATGATGGCACTGTTTATCCTTATACCGAATATCAAAGAGTACAACGACCCCATATCGCTAAATTTCACCGTTTTTATGGTGAAAGTCGCGGAGATGGCGGAATGTCCGATAATAATTACACTGCCATGAGGTATGCCGAAGTATTACTTATTGCTGCTGAAGCATTAAACGAGGTCAATGCCGGACCAAACACAGAAGCCGAAGGCTACGTAAACCAGATAAGAGAGCGGGCCCGAAACCAGGCCGGAACAATAAACGATTTTCCTGAAAATGTTCCATCAGGTTTATCGCAGGGAGAATTCAGAGATTTAGTGTTAGAAGAAAGAAGACTGGAACTATCATTTGAATTTAAGCGATGGTATGATATAAAACGTCGTGATATGGGCGATGATGTATTTAAGGGTACTGACTCATTTGAGCCCCATGAAGACTTTGATGCTTCCAAGCACTATCTGCTTCCACTTCCTCAGAAAGATATTGACTTAAATCCAAATTTGTTACCCCAAAATCCGGGTTATT
>CAZAMT010000149.1:0-9530 GCA_964486145.1 uncultured Bacteroidales bacterium | reverse complement strand
TTAGATTACAAAGTTAATGAAGAAACTGGTATGATTGATAAGAGTGAAAAAGTAAAGCATTATACCAAAGAACAAATGAATCGTAATATGAAAGCTTTGAAAAGTGCTTATATGGTTGCAAAAGGTGCAGCCACACCAGCGGAGATTATTAATTTTAGAACAAAATACCATATTGCAGCATCAACACTAAGTTTGATTTTGGGATTTAGTAAAAACACAATATCAAATATTGAAAATGAAGGAGTTACGTCATTGGCGAGTGGAAGACTAATAAAAATGTGTTTGAATAATAAGGACATCATGCATCAATACATCATGATTTGTGACTCAATTGATAATCAAAAGAAAAATGAAATATCAAATAGACTAAGATTATAGAAAACCGGCGCCTACTCGGTTAATGCCCGTTATTCATTAAGTTTTAATATCTTAATTATGTTATCATTACGTTTAGTAAAATATTTCTTGTCGGGTTGGCCAGGTAATCCAATTAATAAATCCTTATCAACAGTGGCTAATTTATTTAACCGAATCAATGAATCCTTTTTCAACCCATCTACCTTTGAAGGTTGTACTTTTACATCATATTCAGAATGTCACTTTCATTGGGTTGTGATAAAGCAAATTGTGACATCATGATCAGAGTTAATTAATACAATCGCGGGTCGTTTTTTATTCCCGGTTAAATCAATGAAAGGAAAAGAAAATAAAGCGATGCAGACGATTTTACCCGGGAATGTAACGTTAAACATATAAATTAATGACTAAGCGTATGTTGCGCTTTTTTGCTAACAAGTTAGGTCATGTATTTCAAAATCCTTTTCTGAAATTTCCCGGACTCATTCCGGTTTTCTTTTTAAATATCCTTGCAAAATATTGAGGGGAGTAAAAACCCAGAACAGAAGAAATTTCTTTTACGCTGTATTTACCTTCATTGAGCAGATGAATTGCTTTGTTTATTTTGTGTTGCATCTGATACTTTCCCGGAGATATGCCTGTATAATCCCTAAATAGTTTCCTGAATGTTGAATATCCCATGTTTAACTGAACGGCAACTTCTTCTGTTGAAATATTCAGGTTTTTTTGCATTAATATGATTTTTGCATGTTGAATAATGTTATCAATATCCTTTTGTTTAAATTCTGACTTTCGTTGAATAGCACGGATTAAACCAAGGAGTTTGATAATTTCCCCGACAAACACCTGTTGGTAACCCGTATATTCCAGTTGACTGGTTTCCAGAATGTCAAGATAGATTTGTATGATTTTTCTCTGGTAACCTATCTGTTTTACCGGGCTTTCCTTTGTAATATCCGTTTTTTGAATGAAACGGTCTGCAAGATCTCCGGTAAATCCAACCCAGTATGTTTGCCATTGGTTATTGTCTGCGGGTTTATAACGGTGCCATGTAGCAGGGTAAACTAAAAAGATGGAACCGGCTTTTAGTTCAATCTCTCCGCTGGGATCGCTCTGAAATATTCCTTTTCCATCAACAAGATAAACCAGTTGATATTCATTAAGGATCCTGCCACGACTCCATGTTATTTGATAATTCAATGGATGTTCACCGGATGGAAATTGTAGCCCATTTTTTACATTGGAAGCGCCGCAATTTAATGTATGCATGCCCCATGTTTTATCTATATCACTTACTGCGAAATATTTACTGTAACCTGGCATAAATATCAAAAAGTGTACGAAATATACCATTAAATGCAACAGGAATCAAATAATATTCTCATAATTTTACTAAAAAATAGTTTTGATTTCATAATAGCATAATCAAAAAGTGCACGATGCACAGCCTGTTACTGCCGGTTGTTTATACTTGCAAAACAGATAATACTTCAGATTTAATTTATAATGATATGTTGAATACCCAAAAGAATTCTGACGGTTCTCAGATAAAAATCAATCACGTGAAACCCCTTACTGCCAATGTCGGTATTTTAGGCGTTGGACATAAAGCGTACTGGCCGCAGTTTGAAGGTTTGCTGGAAGAACTGAAGAAAAAACAGCAGGTATTTTCAAATATGGTTCAAAACAATGGTGTTAAAGTTGTTGACTTTGGTATTTCCGACTGTGCTGAAAGCGCTTATCAATTGGTACCGAAAATTCTATCTGCCAATCTTGATTTACTGTTCATTGATATGGTAACTTACGCCACATCGAGTTCCATTGGAGCCATTTTCAAGCAGGTAAACGTGCCGATGGTACTGGTGGCGCTGCAGCCGCAGGAAGCAATGGATTATTCCAACGGAAGTACATACCTTCAATTATTGAATGATGATATTTGTGCCATTCCTGAGTTTACCTGCACAGCCCAGAAAATGGGAAAACCTGTACCTCAAATGATCATTGGTATGTTGTATGATGATCCGGTGGCGAAATCAGAAATTGCGGAATATTGTCAAATTGCCAAAGTTTTGCACAGTCTGCGCACCGCACGCATCGGGCAGATGGGTCACGTGCTGGAAGCGATGCTCGATATGCACACCGATCCAACGCTTCTCACCAGCACATTCGGATGTCATATCGTTCAAACCGAACCCGATGATGTAGCCCATTTCTACCGAAATGCCGACGAAAAGGAAGTGGAACAGTACAAACAAAATATTCTGCAGTTTTTTGATATCCCGGATCCCAAATCGGACCCGATCACCAAAAAACTAACAGATGAAGATTTACATACCGCGGCAAAAGTTGGAGTGGCCCTGAATCATTTTATCGAATCAAAAAAACTGGACGGACTGGCCTATTATTACGAAGGAAAGGAAGGTTCTGAAATCCGGAAAGTGGTCACCAATTTCATCGTCGGTAATTCTCTGCTCACAGCCGGCGGTTTCCCGATGTGTGGCGAAATGGACCTGAAAACACTGATAGGTATGATGATAATGGACCGACTTGAAATGGGCGGCAGTTTTGCTGAATTTCACCCGGTCGATTTTAAGGAAGGTTTTGTACTGGTAGGCCACGACGGACCACACCACCTGAATATAGCCGAAGGAAAACCGGTGATCCGCAGCCTGGCCAAATACCACGGCAAACCGGGTAGCGGTGCCAGCGTGGAATTCAAAATCAAGGAAGGCCCGATTACCATGCTCGGTGTGACCCAAAAAGCCGATGGAGCTTTTAAATTTGTGATTGCTGAAGGAGAATCCAAAGCCGGCGCCATTCCTCCCACCGGTAACACCAACACCCGCGGTTTTTTCGAACCCGAGGTCAGGACATTTCTGAAAAGATGGTTCTCCGAAGGACCAACGCATCATTTTGCACTGGGAATCGGACACAAAGCAGAACTTATTAAAAAAGTGGGCGATTTCCTCGGAGTCGAATCAATAATAATTGAAAAAACATGACACCTACTTATGTTCTGATCATCCTGATTATTTATTTCGGAATCCTGTTTTGGATTTCGCGACTGAGTACAAAAAAAGCAGATTCCAGTACTTTTTTTATTGCCAATCGGGATGCACCCTGGCCATTGGTAGCCTACGGAATGATTGGAGTTGCCATCTCAGGAATAACTTTCATCTCAGTACCCGGACAGGTGGCGGAAACACAATTTTCCTATTTCCAGTTGGTGCTTGGGATTGCCATTGGATTATTTGTTGTAGCTTTTGTATTGGTACCGGTTTTTTACCGCATCAATGCCATCTCCATCTACTCTTTTCTGAAACTGAGATTTGGAAAATACACGCATAAAACCGGGGCCCTCTTTTTTCTGCTGGCACAGTTAGCCACAGCATCTTTCAAATTGTACCTCATGGCTCATGTGCTGCAGTTGTTGCTGTTCGATCGCGTTGGAATTCCATTTGAAATAACAGTGCTCATAACGCTTCTTTTAATCTGGTTGTATACTTACCGCGGAGGAATAAAAACCGTAATTATTACCGATGTGCTGCAAACCACGTTTCTGCTGCTGGCGGTAATTCTTAGCATCTGGTCCATCAGCCGGCAAATGAATCTTTCCATTGGCGAAATGTATGCGGAAATGCACGGGAACAACATGGCCAAAGTATTTTATTGGGACTGGAACCATCCGCAGAACTTTTTTAAGTTGATTCTGGCTGGTATTCTGCTGACGATAATGACCAATGGCCTCGATCAGTCGGTTATGCAAAAACACCTGACATGCAGAAATATGCGTTCCTCTCAAAAAAATATCGTTTCACTGGGGGTAATTCTGCTGGGGGTAAATATTCTTTTCCTCTTTGTTGGTGGAGCCTTGAATTTATTCGGCACCCAGCCGGGTGTTCAGCTCCCGGAGCAAACCGACAGCATTTACCCCGTTCTGGCGCTGAATAACCTGGGAATGTTAACCGGCACTTTTTTCCTCATCGGCATTGCCGCAGCAGCCTATTCCTCCGCCGATTCATCGCTTACCGGTCTTACCACCTCCTTCTGTGTGGATGTGCTCAACTTCGAAGATCGTGAAACCGATGACACCCGGCTCCGGCAGGGAGTGCATTTGGGATTCACCTTACTCATCTATGTCATCATTTTAATTTTTAACCTGATAAACAATGAAAGCGTTTTGTCTGCCTTCATTCGTACCTCCGGATTTATTTACGGTCCGCTGGTAGGTCTTTTTGCTTTTGGAATTTTTACAAAAAAAATAATAGACGATCGGTGGGTGCCGCTTGTTTCAATACTGGCACCCGTTCTGTCTGTCATTCTCGATATCAATTCTGCCGATTGGTTCAACGGATATCAGTTTGGCTACGGAATTCTTGTCGTAAATAGTTTAATTGCTTTGGCAGGTTTGTACCTGCTCTCTTTTCTTACACCTACGAAGTTAATTAATAAGGCTAAATCGTATAAACATGGAAAAAAAGAAATGGTCGAAAAAGTTAAAGGATGAAACAATAGCTACAATTGTATTTCAACATCTGCGGAAAAAATACGTGCTTTTTATAGTTTCCGTGGGATTACTATTCAGCGGAATGGTATCGTGTGAAGTTCAGCCGGGAAACAGCGAAGAAGTTTACCGCCAACTGGAAGAAGGATTTAAAAACCCACCCGTTTCTGCTCAGCCCAAAAATTACTGGTGGTGGATGAACGGCTACACCGATTCTGCCACAATGGTTAAGGAACTTGAAGATATGAAAGCTGCGGGTATAGGTGGACTGGACCTGTTTGAAATCGGCGCGGGAAGCTGGTATAACGATGGCGTTATCCCGGCCGGTCCTGCATTTTTAAGCGAGGAATCATTGCAGGACATTAAAATTGCCGTTAATAAAGCAACCGAACTGGGCCTCGAAGTTGGCTTCAACACCGCCAGTAGCTGGAATGCCGGCGGAAGCTGGATTCCCCCGAAATACGCTGCCAAATCACTTTATTTTTCAGAAATAAAAGTTAACGGACCGAAAACCATCAATCAAACACTGCCATTTCCCGATATTCTTGAACAGGCCAAACGCTGGGGCGACAACATCGAATTCGGAGACAACGGGAAACCCGTTTTTTATGAAGAAGTGGCGGTGCTCGCATTTCCCGCAGGTGAACAGGAATCGCTGGATACATCTGATATAACAGTACTGAGTAGCCGGTTTGATCCGGAAAGCGAAACATTATCATGGAATGTTCCCGAAGGAGAATGGATAGTTACGCGTTACCTGGTTTCCAATTCGGGAGAGCCGGTAAAACTGCCAAGTCCCAATTCCGTGGGTCCGATAATCGATCATTATGACCCTGACGCTACGGCGTTTCATTTCAATTATATCGCAGAAAAACTGCAGTCGGTACTGGGCGATATAAGCGAAACCGCCATCAAATATTTCTACCTGGCCAGCTACGAAGCCAAGGGATTAACCTGGACCGTTACCTTGCCCGAAATGTTTGAAGAACATCACGGTTATGAATTGTACAAATTTCTGCCCGTAGTTTTCGGGAAACAAATTAATTCAGAGGAATTTACCGATGCTTTTACGTACGATTACAACCACACTATTTCGGAACTGATGATTAACAACCACTACCGGAAGGGACGTGAAGTGTGCAAAAAATACGGCCTGAACCTGGCGTCTGAAGCAGGTGGTCCGGGACTCCCGCTGCATAATGTTCCGGTGGATGCCTTGAAAGCTTTAGGGGCGCTCGACCAGCCCCGCGGCGAATTCTGGAAAAGAGACGAGGTGCACCTTGATGAAGATGGCGTGGATATTATGTGGCTGGTGAAGGAAATTGCAGCAGCATCACATATTTATCAGCGAAAGATAGTGGAAGAAGAGGCGTTTACCAGTTTGTACCAGTGGCAGTATGGGCCGAAAGACTTAAAAGCACTGGCTGACCGCGCATTCTGCGAAGGAATGAACCGAGTGGTGGTGCATGGTGCCTCGCACAGTCCCGATGAATTTGGATACCCCGGAATTGTTTATTTTGCCGGGACCCATTACAATAACAAACGCGCCTGGTACCCGATGGTAAGGGCTTTTAACGATTACATGGCACGCATTTCATGGATTCTGCAGGAAACCGATTTCCAGGCGGATGTGCTTTATTATTACGGTAATCGTGCGCCCAATTATGTAAAACCCAAAAATACCTTATTTACAGCAGGAAAAGGATATGATTATGAAGTGATTAACACCGAAATCCTGCTGCGCGATTTATACGTGGATGACGGCCTGTTAAAACTTCCATACGGCGTTTCCTTTAAAGTACTCGCACTTTCAGACGAGGAAACCATTAATCCAGAGGTTCTGGAGAAATTGCAGGAACTGGCTGCACAAGGAGCTGTAATCATCGGTCCGAAACCCAAAGGAGCACCGGGACTAAACAAAGATGATATTGCTGCGGAAATTGAAAATACCTGGCAAGTAGCCGGAGCATCAAAACCGGAATACGGGAACGGAAAAATCTGGTCGGGAGTAACGCCAAAGCAGGCGCTTCAACACCTGGAGGTAAAACCCGTTTTCACCTACAACGGAATTGAAAATATGCCGCTTGATTTTATTCACTATGCCAAAAGCGGAACCGATTTTTTCCTCCTGCGAAACACCACCGGCGAAAAAACGGTTAAAACCTGCTCTTTCCGTGTTGCAGACAAAGCAGCGGAAATCTGGGATCCCGTTACAGGTAAAATAATTCCGTTGAATTCTTTTAAACAGAATGAAGATCACATCGAACTGGCGCTTGCTTTTGAACCTGAGCAATCCTGTTTTGTGGTTTTCCGCCGAAAAAATTCAAACGCAAGTAAGGCAAATGAAGAGCTAAAAGTTAATCAACTCAGCAATGGAAAGCTGATTGCAAGTGGTTCCGGAGAAAAGTTAATTGATTTGAGCGAAAACTGGCAGGTTCGTTTCGATGAAGAATGGGGCGGACCGGCAAATGCATCTTTTCCCGAATTGATTTCGTGGACGGAACGCGACGAAGAAGGCATTAAATATTATTCGGGTATTGGTTCCTATGAAAAGGAATTTAGCTTTAACAACGATGAAGTTGAAGAAAATAAACATGTTTTCCTCGAACTGGAAGAAATCGAAAAAACAGCTAAAGTTTGGGTAAACGATAAGGAAGTTGGAATTTTGTGGAGTAAACCTTACCGGCTCGATATCTCGGAGTTTCTAAACGACGGAACAAACCAACTGCGCATCGATGTGGCAAATGTATGGTCGAACCGGTTAACCGGCGATGAAATTACCGGCGAAAACTATACCAACACCAACATCACCGGCGGACCGCGGGTAAATAAAAATCCCTGGGCAAAAGTCCCGCTGGTTCGATCAGGATTGATTGGAAAGGTGGAGTTAAAAACCTACAAAAAATTTAATTGAAACACTGATAGGTCTTTTATACATTTTCGGGTTTTGACCTTTCAGCGTCTCTAAGACCTGAAAATGTCTGAACGAAGAAATAAATTAAAAACATTCTGATATGATCCAAAAAATATATTTTTTAAACCAACTCAAAAAGCTTGCTCTGCTGGTTTTTGTGATCCTTCCTTTTTCTTCGATGGCTCAGCAAAAACCCAACATTGTTTTTATTCTGGCAGACGATTTAGGTTATAAAGATTTGGGTTGCTACGGCAATCCGTTTATCGAAACACCGGTTCTGGATCAAATGGCAAAAGACGGGATGCTTTTTACCGAAGCTTATGCGCACCCGGCGTGCAGCCCGTCGCGGGCAGCTTTAATGACCGGCAAACATCCGGCACGGCTGGGAATTACTACTGCACTTGGGCTGAACCGAAGAGACCCGAATTCTCCGGTGATTCCGCCAAAAGTGGCTGAAGAATTGCCTTCTTCGGAAATTACAATGGCCGAAGTGTTGAAACGAAACGGCTATTCCACCGGCATGGTTGGGAAATGGCATTTGGGACACGATGCGGCTACCCTTCCCCACGGACAAGGATTTGATTACGACCGCGTCATCAGCAAAAACGGACTTGATTATTACAATTACGGCATTTCCAGCAAAGGCGAAACCATTTTTGAAGATGATGGTACGGTTTATTTGACGGATAAACTAACCGATTATGCTGTTGAATTCATTCAATCGCAGCAAACGGAAAAACCTTTTTTTTTGTACCTGTCCTATTCCGCCCCTCACCTTTTAATCATACCCAAAGCCGATAAAGTAGGCAAATATATGTTCAAGCTCGGCAGGTTTGATGAGAAATATAATCCATACTATGCCACAATGGTTGAAAGCATGGATGAAGGCATCGGAAGGGTCATGGAAGAATTGAACCGGCAGGGAATACTTGAAAATGCGCTGGTCATATTTAAATCGGATAATGGCGGTGTGGGAATGGATCAGATGGCCTACCGGCCAACAAGCATGGAACCGCTGCGTAAATGGAAAGGTCATGTATATGAAGGCGGAATACGGGTGCCGTTAATAATGCACTGGAAAAACAAAATCAAATCCGGAACCAGAAACAGCAATTATGTGATGATTGAAGATTTTCTGCCCACGTTTATGAAATTAATTGGCGATGACGATTTGCCTGAAAATATTGATGGGAAAAGTTTTTTAAGGACAATTTACCGGCCGAAAGAAAAATTCGACAGGGGGCCTGCCTTTTTTCATTTCCCGCATTTCAGCGGTCAGAATGGCTACCCGGCAGGCGCTGTGCGGGCCGGAAAATGGAAACTGGTAGAAAACTATGAAAACGGTAAAACGGAACTCTTCAATCTGGAAGAAGATATTTCAGAGAGCAATGACGTGAAGTTAAAACATCCGGAAAAAGCCAAAGAACTGTATGACCTCTTTCAAAACTGGTTAACAGAAGTGGGCGCTAAAATGCCGGAGAGAAAAACGGGATTTGAATATTGATAATAAAAACATATTCACATCTGATAAAAATTAAAGATAACTTCGCTTTGCTCGTTATGACGACGTTTAAGTGTGTCTTTAATGAAGGTGTGGGGATTGGTTGTCAGCGTCATTGCGACCGCAAGGTACGAAGCGGGAAGCAATCTCATTTTAAATTTGCATATTTACCAGAGAGCAGTAGTTTTGAAAAAAATCATATTATGACCAACAGAAGAAACTTTATCAGAAAACTGGCTATGGGCACTGCAGGT
>CAZAMT010000148.1:0-9584 GCA_964486145.1 uncultured Bacteroidales bacterium | reverse complement strand
AGGGGTGAAAACAACAAAAATCAGCAGTTTGAAGGCTTTTTAGACCAAACCCTTAAATTATAAACAGATGAAACGATCGATATATAAAAAGCCATTTATATGACTATATATCAAAATTTTATGTTTTCATTATTAAATTTAACAATAATTTAACCATTACACTCTGACGTTCATTTTAGACAATCGTATACCCGTCTGAACATTTGCGTGAATACCTAATTAATAATTAAGATCGTTATTTGTAATGAAGAAAGGAAAGGGGATTTCAATTAAAAACCGCCTGTTTTTAAGTTCAGCCGGTATACTTGTTATAATGGGAGTCTTTGGGATTATCACCCACGTTTTTGTCAATAAATTTTCAAGTAACTACCGCATTTTATCATCAATTAAGGATATTACCAATACTGATTTACAAATGCACAAAGTTGAAAAAGACTTTTTGCTGATAGAAACAATCAATTCTGAATTTTATGAAACAGGAGTTAGTCGTTACATCATGAAATTTGAAGAATTCCATAGCGAAGCAATAAATAGCATCAATGCCTTAAAAAGCAACAACCTTGTTCAGGATTTGCATCTCAGTGATACACTACAGAACATCAAACAACACATGGATAATTATCATTACAACATTGTACGGTTAAAAGAATTAATCCGCACAAAAGGTTTCAAAGATTACGGATTCATTGGTCAGATGCGAGAAATTATTCATGACGTGGAGGACAAGGTTAAAGCAAAAAATGATTTAAAATCGAATGTATATTTATTGACACTGCGGCGCCATGAAAAAGATTATTTACTCCGTAAAGATTTAAAGTACCGGGAGCGATTTCAACAAACCAACAACCAGTTCATTGAATTTCTGGAAAGAAAAAACCATTCTATGGATTACCAGACTTCCGAACTCATAAATGCCTTGCGAAGGTATGAACAGATTTTTTTAAAAGTAATTGATAAAGATATTGAGCTTGGAACGGAAAACGTTTCGGGTTTGTTAAAGGAAATACAGGATATTAGCAAGATCATTGAAACCGATCTGACATCCTTGCATGATACATTATTAAAAGAATCGAAAAAAAGAACTCAAATGCTGGTTCTACTGTTCTTTGGTACCTTAACCATGCTGGCATTTATTGTTCTTCTGATTTTGAGACGCATTTCAAAGGAGATTGTTACGTCAATCACCAAATTACAAAGCCATGTAACAAAACTTGGACGGGGTGAATTGCCTGAGAACATTGAAATAAAATACCACAACGAGATTTCTAAAATTATTACTGATATCAATGTACTCACAAATAATCTGAAAAATACCAGGGAGTTTGCGCTTGAGGTTGGACGAGGAAACCTCGAAACAAATATCAATGTTTTTAATAATAAAGGAGATCTTGGAGGTGCGTTGATTGAAATGCGCAATCAGTTAATGGAAGTATCCAGAAAAATGATGGCCCAGCAGGAAAAAGACAGAATACAGATTTGGCTGAACGATGGAATAGCAAAAATGAGTTCCATCATGCGTGATTTTAACGATGACCTGAATGATTTATCGTATCAGTTTATTAAAACCCTTGTAAAATATATGAAAGCCAATCAGGCTGGAATATTTTTGGCATTCGATGCCGATGGAGAAACCATCTATGAGTTGATAGCAGCCTATGCGTTTGACAGGCGCAAGTTTCTCGAAAAACAAGTTAAACCCGGTGAAGGCCTTGTTGGCACGTGCGCTGTCGAAAAGGAATACATATACCTGACCGAAATCCCACAGAAATATATCAATATTACCTCCGGACTGGGAGATGCTCCTCCCGGCAGTCTTGCCCTGATGCCGCTAAAAAAAGATGAAGAAGTACTGGGGATAATTGAAATAGCTTCATTTAATATTTTTGAAGAACATGAACTTAATTTTTTAAAAACCATAGCCGATAGTTTTGCTGTAACCATTTCAACAGTGAAAAACAAAGAACAAACAGAAAAGCTTTTACACCAATCAAAAATCCAGGCAGAAGAATTACAATCGCAAGAAGAGGAGCTCAGGCAAAATCTGGAAGAATTGGTTGCTACACAAGAAGATATGGGGAGAAAAGAAAAAGCCTTGAAGAAGGAAATTAATGAGTTGAAAAAAGACAAACACGAAAATAACCAGGTGTTAATCAAGGAATTAAAAAGACTGAAAAAGTTGAGAAAAGAGAATAACATCATCATGAATTCGATTAACTCTTCAATTTTGATCGGTGAGTTGTCTATTCATGGTGAATTTGTTTCGGTCAATCGAAAATTTGTGGAAACCATGGGCTATTCCCAAACTGAACTCGAAGGTAAATTAATAAGCACCTTTATTGCACCGGAAGAACTCAATGAATTTGAAAAAATGTGGAAAGCCATTGTTGATGGTGAAACAAGAGAACGCATCAGCAAACGTACAACAAAAGATGGTTCCGAATTATGGTTAAAAACTACCTACTCACCTGTGAAAGAAGACAAAGGTTATGTCGAAAAAGTATTCTTCATTGCCAAAACATTATCTAATGGCCTGGATATAGATCCAACGGAAATGAAAGATAAAGATGACATCATCAATGCCAAAAAAGAACTGGAAAGTAATTTGAAATTTTTTGTTGAGCTACAAAACAAATGGCCGGACAACGATAAAAAGGTTCAACTTTCGTAACCGGTGCCCTCCTCATTGCGCGGAAAAACTACAATTCGTTTTCATCCAATAACTTCTTAAAAAAATCAGAAGGTCGTCGGGGGTGTCCTGTTTTAGAATCAGCAAAAATAAGGATTGTTGTTGCATCGCAAACTACTTTTCCGGATTCATTCAGGGCCCGGTAATCAAAAGTAAGCCTTACCCCCTTCATTTCCCTGAGTTTTGTATGAATGGTTAATACCTCGTCATAATACGCCGGTGATTTAAATTCGAAAGACATATGTGATAACGGAAGAATTATACCATTATCCTCCATCGTTTTATAGTCCATTCCCATTTGCCGCATTAATTCGGTTCGTCCTTCTTCAAAATACAGGGCGTAATTGGCATGATGAGCATACCCCATTCTATCGGTTTCACCATACCTCACCCTTACCCTGGTTTCACATGTTAATACCATTTGATCCTCAATGTGTTTGTTTCAGTGGAGAGTTTGGCTCACCGGCAAACTTGCGAAACGCAGCCCAGTCAACAATCGTTGGCAGGATTCGTTGAAACAATGCAGTCAATTTGCCTTCCACAGTTAGAATTTTATTTCGTTTTCTCTTTTTAATTGCCTTCACCATCGCTTTTGCCACGCCCTCGGGTTTCATCATTTTATCTTCATTTCTGGGCGATTCTCCCTGCTGATTGCCATTTGCATCCAGTGCTGTTTTCCTGATATTTGAAGACGTAAAACCAGCAGACAAAATCATCACATGCAATCCTGTTTTCAAGTTTTCTATTCGCACAGTCTCCATAAATCCATGGATTGCAAATTTTGAAGCAGAATAACCCGAGCGGCCGGGCAATCCATGGAACCCTGCAACAGATGAAACCGCAACCAATGAACCTTTACTTTTCAACAAATAAGGCAATGCATATTTGGTGCAATAAACGGTTCCCCAAAAATTAACGTCCATTAATTTTTTCATAACCTTTAAATCAAGATCTTTAAATAAGGCCCGCATTGAAATCCCGGCATTGTTTACCAGTATATCTATTTTCCCGAACGTCTTAACGGCCACGTTTATAAGGTTAGCACAATCTGTTTCTTTTGTAACATCTGTCTGCACAGCCAATACCTGAAAACCACAATCTTTCATCTCCCTTTCAATGCACTCCAGCTTATCAAGAGTTCTGGCAGCAATTACTACTTTTGCACCACGACAAGCAAATTCGCGGGCAGAAGCCAGACCAATGCCGGAAGAAGCACCAGTAATAATGACAACCTTGTTTTTTATGAAAGGATCGTGTTTTTGAGTCCCATTTTTTGAATTTGATGTTTTAATTGATCGAATTTTGTTATTTCGAGGTAAATTTGACAGTAATTTTTTGGCAGATTTGACAGATATGTCTCTGTTATGAATTAAAAAATGAAACATGGCATATTGAATTTGAGTTTAGTTGTTGTTATTATATCTGGTAAAATTACATTATATATTTAAAATAAATTTAGATTGTACATATCAAAATTAATGCCGATTCAATTATTATGAACCAGCCATTAGCCGATCGATTGCGTCCGAAAAGCTTAGAGACATACATTGGCCAGGAACATCTGGTTGGTAAGTATGCTGTTTTACGCCAATCAATTGAAACAAATACATTACATTCATTCATATTGTGGGGCCCTCCTGGAGTAGGTAAAACAACTCTTGCACGTATTATTGCGAACCAGCTTCAACGTCCTTTTTATGTTTTAAGTGCCATTAGCTCAGGCGTTAAAGATGTTCGCGAAACCATTGAAAAAGCTAAGAAGTCTCAGTTTTTTAACCAGCCAAACCCCATTTTGTTTATTGATGAAATCCACCGTTTCAATAAAGCTCAACAGGATTCGTTACTTGGTGCCGTTGAAGCAGGTATTATAACCCTGATTGGAGCTACAACAGAAAATCCTTCATTTGAGGTCATCTCTCCACTCCTTTCACGCTGCCAGGTCTATGTTCTGAAACCTCTCTCGCGGGATCATCTTTTGCAGATTATTCAAATTGCCTTATCAACCGACCCCATACTAAAAAAGAAAAATATACAAATAAAAGAAAATGAAGTGATGTTGCGCCTGTCAGGTGGTGATGCGCGAAAATTGTTAAATGTGCTTGAGATAGTTGTGAATGCTGAGAAAGATGATTCTGTTGAAATCACGAATGAAAAAGTTTTGCAACGGGTACAGGAAAACATGGCTATTTACGATAAAAGTGGAGAACAACATTACGATATCATTTCTGCGTTTATTAAATCAGTGAGGGGAAGTGACCCAAATGCAGCCGTTTACTGGTTGGCACGAATGGTCGAAGGTGGTGAAGACCCGAAATTTATTGCCCGCCGACTGGTTATCCTCGCTGCTGAAGATATCGGGCTGGCCAATCCAAATGCCTTGCTGCTGGCAACCAACTGTTTTGAAGCAGTGAACCTGATCGGATGGCCTGAATCAAGAATTATTTTATCCGAAGCAACCATTTATCTTGCAACATCACCAAAAAGCAATTCGGCATACCAGGCCATTAATGAGGCTCAACAATTGGTTAAAAAAACAGGAGATTTACCAGTGCCGCTGCACATCCGAAATGCACCTACCAAATTGATGAAAGAACTTGGTTACGGGCAAAATTATAAATATGCCCACAGTTATAAAGGTAATTTCGTTGAAGATAATTTTCTTCCTGATGCCATTGAAAAGACCATTATGTACGATCCTCAGGAAAATGCCAGGGAAAAAGAAATCCGGAAAAAACTGGCAGCGTTATGGAAAAACCGTTATACTTACTAAAAATTTTCATTCATGTTGAATATACCCAATTTAAAACACGCGGAAACCGGACATTTTCTTTTTATTGCCGGACCCTGTGTGGTTGAAAGCCGGGATAACGCCTTTGAAATTGCGGAAACTCTCAAGAAAATCTCCGATAAGCTAAAAATCCCGTTTGTTTTCAAAGCTTCGTACCGCAAAGCAAACCGTTCAAGAATTGATTCTTTCACCGGAATCGGTGATGAAAAGGCGCTGCAAATACTTGCGGATATAAGAAAACAGTATGACGTTCCGGTGATTACCGATATACATTCGGAACAGGAAGCTGCATTGGCTGCCGGATACGTTGATATTCTACAGATACCCGCTTTTCTGTGCAGACAGACTGATTTGCTGGTTGCTGCATCAAAAACAGGTAAATGGATAAACATTAAAAAAGGGCAGTTTCTTGCACCGGAATCCATGAAATTTGCTTCTGCAAAGGTGTCTGATTCGGGTAACAATAATATAATGATTACCGACCGCGGAACCATGTTCGGCTATTACGATTTAATTGTCGACTTCCGGGGGCTGGTTGAAATGAAAAACTTTGGATATCCGGTTATCCTTGACATTACACATTCGCTGCAACAGCCGAACCAGGCATCGGGCGTGAGTGGCGGAAAACCTCAGTTGATTGAAACCATCGCAAAAGCAGGTATAGCCGTAGGCATTGATGGTATTTTTGTAGAAACCCATCCGGATCCATCCACAGCAAAATCAGACGGGGCGAATATGTTACACCTGAAGTTTATGGAAAATCTGCTTGGTAAATTGCTTGCAATTCAAAATGCCATTATAGGTTTTTAGCAAATTTTGCATACATATTCGATTATTCCGGATGTTGAATTGAAATTTATTATGTTACAATTCCGGTTACTCTGCAAGGCCGGAATTTTCATCGATAATAATTTTTTTAGAAATAATGTGTGAAACTCTGAAAACACCTTCCGCGCCATTGTTGAAATTTCCTTGTGGAAAAACCGGACTTGGTGAAAACAAACTTTCATTATCCTGTTCCGCGTAATAAAACAGTAACTCAAGATAAAACTGGTAGGCATCATACGGCAATGATTGCAACTCCACTTCTACGGTATCATTTATTTCTAAATCAAGATTTTGAGCAATACCAAATATTTTTGATTCCCGCGTTATATGTCTTACATGCAACCATTCTTTGTTGTCAAATCGCTCCCCGTTAATAATCAATGCAATACGGTAAAACTCATCAGTCATAAGAGAGCCGTTATAGTCATAAAACAGGTTTATTTTACCCTCGGCAGATGGGCTCGTAGTAATTTTAAAGCGGTGGTTTGAACGGAATGTTTTACTACTTGCAATAAATTCTTTTCCGTCAACATTAATTTTCACATGGTAGGTATAACCTGGAAAACCTCTGAAATCAGGTACAATATAGTATCCTGGTTTTGATTCACTCATTGTTTTTCGATGTCCATATGTATCGGTAATTAAGATTTCTGCTCCATGTACCGGCACCATCTCCCCTGACCTACTTAACTTATTTACAGAAACATAGTTCCGTAATGGATGGTTGGAAACCATTCCATCAATAAAATATACCTCCTCGATAATATTTGGTTCATAATCAAAGTCGGTTTCACATGAGCCCAAAACCAGGATTAGAAGCGGAATAAGTACAATGTAATTCTTTTGTTTCATTTAAAACTTAAATTTATATGTTACCGAAGGAGTAATGTAAAACAAATAAAAAATTTTGGGATCGTAAGAATATTCCGGCAATCCACCTTGAATCAACGGACTGTAAAGCTGTGATCCGGTATCAAGGTAATCGTAATACAACGGATTTTTTCTGCCATAAAAATTGTATACTGAAAATTCCCATTTGCTTTTCCATGACCGTTGTTTATTCTTGTCAGGTATGATTGAAAAACTCACATCAGCCCGGTGATATGACCGTTTTCTATATTTGTACCTGTTGTTATCATCGTAAAAAACTACCGGAAGACCCTCATATTCAATAAATCCATCGGGCAGTTCAACCGGCGCCCCTGTATGAAAACTCCATCCAAGACTTATTTCGAATTTTTGGTTGTTAAATACATAATTACCAAGAATGTTCATCTTATGCCGGATATCATGTGCCGGATGAAATGGTTTACCTTGGTTTACACCATCAATTGTATATTGTACCTTGCCAATGCTGTAACTAATCCACCCGTGGAAATACCGGTCACTTTTTTTAATCATGATATCCAATCCTTTTGCAATGCCATTTCCCTGGCTGGTAAACTGCTCATATGGACGATTCGAAAAGTAATCCACGCGGTCGCGGTATGACAAAACATTTTCATAATGTTTCATATACACCTCTGCCCTTACCTCCAATGGATCATTGTAAGTTAATCCCATGGCTGTTTGTTGAACTATTATCGGTTTTAAATATTTATCTGCAAGGATGGTTTCAGTCCATGGACCGATAAAATCGGAACGCGAAAAATAATACTGATATTGCTGTATTAAGTCATAGGACATGACCGCTTTAAGCCTTTCTGTGATTTGCAACGACAACGAAACACGAGGTTCAACATTTACAAATTTCCGTACAGGTTCAAATTTACTGTATGTCAATGTATCTTTGACTGTATAAAATGGCTGTTCTCCATATTCAAAGTAAGTGTAGCTTTTTCCAGGTCCTAAGTACTGGTAATGGTTCATTCGCAAACCAATTTCCCATGACAACCGGCTCCATTCGCCATACAGACTTGTATACAAAGCATTTAAAAAGCTTGCTTTCATTTTAAAGCTATCTGTATAAAGAACTTCATTTGTTTTAAAATTTTGTTTCTGATAGGGCAACAAAAATGTCCATTCTGACTGTAACCCGTAATTAAGCATCCAGGAATTGTTCAGGTTGGTTGTCATATTCAGGTGTATTCCAGCCTGTTGATTTCTTAGAATTCCCTTTTCATTCATGTTGAAATCAAAGAAATCGTAACGGGTATAGAAACCATTTGCATGTAAAACTGACCTGTCAGAAACATTACCTGTCACATTTAAACCAGCCATTAGATTTCCGTATTGCTGATCATCAATATCAACCGTATTGAAAAAATCACTGCCCTTATAACCTTGCATTGTCACTCTCCAGTCGGTAGAAATATCATAAAACACAGCAGCATTTATATCATAGAAGTGAAATCCGTCATCTTCAATTGCAAGGTCATCAGGTTCAATGAGTTTAAAAAATACATCAGCATAGGTTCTTCTTGCAGATATTAGAAATGACAATCGCTTTCCGACTGGACCATCAAGAGTAACATGACTTGTAAGCAGTCCAATCGCACCGCCAACATTCAGTTTGTTCATTCCGGGCTTGCGCAGCCGAATGTCTACAATGGATGAACCGGCATTACCAAATTCAACTGGAATCCCCCCCTTATAAAAATCAATGCTCTGTATGATATCCGGATTGAAGGTGGAGAGAAAATTATACAAATGAGAAGGATTAAACAAAGGTGCGCCATTGAGATAAATTCTTGTTTGATCGGATGTACCACCCCGAACAAATAATCCGGTATTTGCTTCAGAAGGATTGTAAACTCCGGGCAGATACTGCAATCCTTTAATGATGTCTTTTTCGCCTAAAAAACCGGGGATTTTGCGGATTTCCTTCGCCTTAAACTGATGAAAGCTATTGGTAAGCAGATTGTTACGCCTGTACCGCTCTCCAATGGTTACCTGCTCCAGAATAAAATTTTTTGGAACCATTTCAGCAACCAGGGTATCTTGCAGTTTTGGTACAATTATTTCCTTTTTCTGATAACCAATATGTGATAAATGCAATTGTATTTGACTTGCAGAAACAGGAAGTGAAATTTTTCCTGTAGTATCAGTAATAGCTCTGTTATCATTTCCGAAAGATACATTTACATCGGCAATTCCCGAACGGGTAATCGAATCCCTTACAAGAATGACGATTGAGTGTTGCTGACCTGTTAAATGATGGATGCAAATAACAGCAACTAACACGCTCAAAAAGAGATATTTTCTCATATTTTTATATATCATTCACAGGACAGGCAAATAATACCTAAGTTAAGCGGTTGGAGCATAGCGAACAAGCACTTT
>CAZAMT010000147.1:0-9651 GCA_964486145.1 uncultured Bacteroidales bacterium | reverse complement strand
AAATTTTAAACAGATGAAAAATAGCAATAACGGACATTAACAATGCATACTTAAATAAACTGTAGCGCATGCAGAACAGACAAGCACAAAAAAATATGTTAGCAAGCGAAAGTAGTCCATACCTTTTGCAACATGCAACCAATCCGGTAAATTGGTTTCCGTGGAATGACGAAGTTTTGGAGAGGGCGAAAAATGAGAATAAATTGATCATCGTCAGCATTGGTTACTCTGCTTGTCATTGGTGCCATGTAATGGAAAAAGAGTCGTTTGAAGACCAGGATGTGGCGGCTAAAATGAATGAACATTATGTAAGCATTAAAGTGGACAGGGAGGAACGCCCGGACATCGACCAGGTTTATATGAATGCTGTGCAGTTGATCACCGGTCAGGGAGGTTGGCCATTGAATTGCATTGCACTGCCTGATGGATCCCCGGTTTACGGTGGCACATACTTTCAAAAGGATCAATGGTTGCAAGTAATCGAAACTCTTGCAACCATATGGAAAAACGAACCGCAAAAACTTTTTGACCAGGCTGAGCAATTAAAAAATGGCATCTATGAAACTGAACTTATTCATGAACCAAAAGAAAAAACTGCGTTTATTCGTGAAGACCTGATGAATTCAATTAATCAGTGGAAACACAAATTTGACACTCTTTATGGTGGTGATGATTATGCTCCTAAATTCCCAATGCCCGATAATTACAAGTTTCTTCTGAACTATGCAGGCCTGTCTAATGACGATGATACTTTAGAGCATGTAATACGAACTTTAAATAAAATGGCATCCGGTGGTATCTATGATCATCTTCGGGGTGGTTTCGCCAGATATTCGGTTGATAAAAAATGGTTTGTTCCACATTTCGAAAAAATGTTGTATGATAATGCACAGCTTGTTAGTTTGTATTCAAAAGCATACCAGTTAACCCGCGACAATCAGTTCAAAAATGTTGTGTATCATACACTTGAGTTTGTAAACCGTGAATTATCGGCCCCGGAAGGCGGTTTCTATTCGGCTCTGGACGCAGATAGTGAAGGCGAAGAAGGAAAATTCTATGTTTGGTCGAAAAAAGAAATCACAGATATTTTGGGTGATGATACAGAATTGTTTTGTGATTTTTATGGGATCATTGCGCCTGGAAACTGGGAATCAGGAAAAAACATATTGTTTATTCATCAGTCAGAAAATGAATTAACAGAAAAGTACAACATTGAACCAAAAGAATTTAGAAACATCATTCAAAATTGCAGAAGCAAATTAATCCAACAACAAGATAAACGATCACGGCCATCACTTGATGACAAAATACTCACTTCCTGGAATGCACTTATGACAAAAGCATTTGCAGAAGCATACCAGGTATTTGCTGACATACAGTTTTTAAATCAGGCCATAAAAAATGCCGGTTTCATTCAAAACAATCTTCTGAAGGATGATTTTAGACTGGACAGGTCTTATAAAAACGGGAAATCAAAAATCAATGCATTTTTGGATGATTATGCATTTTTCATGGATGCATGCCTGGAGCTATACCAGGCAACATTTGAAACGCACTGGCTGAACATTGCTCATCAACTGATGGAACATGTAAACAAACATTTTTATGATGAAAACTCAGGAATGTATTATTACACTTCCGACATGGACAGAGCGCTTGTTGCAAGAAAAATGGAATTAAGTGATAATGTGATAGCATCCTCAAATTCTGTCATGGCAAAAAACCTGTTCAAATTAGGTTCGTGGTTAGAAAACAAGGATTATCATTTACAATCGGAACAGATGTTAACCAACATTCTTGACCAGTTGTACAAATATCCAAAATATTATTCCAACTGGGGTATATTGCTTTTATGGCACTCCTGGCCGTTCTACGAGATTGTATTTAGCGGTGAAAAAGCACATGAATTAAAAACGGAATGGCACCAGAATTTCATCCCGAATCATTTAACTGCCGGTTCAAAAACTAAATCTGATCTGCCACTTTTAAAAAACCGTTGGTCTCCAAACGAAACCCGGATTTTCGTCTGTAAAAACAATACTTGCAATCTCCCGGTAAACCAGGTTAAAGATGCCCTGGAGCAGGTTAAAAAACCACTTTGAACGGATTGATACGTACCCACCTGGTTTTAATACAACAAAAAAATCAGACGAGGCCCTGAGCAATCATAGCATCTGCCACCTTTACAAATCCTCCGATATTTGCTCCTTTGACATAATCGATGTTGCCTTTTCCGTCATCTCCAAACTTTTTGCATCTCTCATGTATTTCTTTCATAATCCGTTTTAAACGCTCATCCACTTCCTCTCTCAACCAGGGCAGTCGCATGGAATTCTGCGTCATTTCCAATCCCGACACAGCTACACCTCCGGCATTTGCGGCTTTCCCAGGCCCGTAAAGGATTTTATTTTTCTGAAACACATCAATGGCTTCGGGAGTTGAAGGCATGTTTGCACCTTCAGCAATGCACTTGCATCCATTTTCAACCAGCATTTTTGCTTCATCGCCCGACACTTCATTTTGTGTAGCATTCGGAAGTGCAATATCGCACTTTATTTTCCATGGACGCTCCCCATCATGATATTCACAGTTGTATTTTTCAGCATATTCTTTTATCCTGCCCCTTCGAATATTTTTAAGGTCAAAAACATATTTAAGTTTCTCTTTGTCAATCCCTTCCGGATCGTATATAAAACCTGAAGAATCACTAAGAGTAACAACTTTTCCACCAAGTTCAATTACTTTTTCGGTTGCGTATTGTGCAACATTTCCGGAACCTGAAATAGCAACGATTTTTCCTTTTATCGATTCATTTATTACTTTAAGCATTTCATCTGCAAAATAAACTGTGCCATAACCGGTTGCTTCGGGACGTATGAGACTTCCTCCCCATTCGAGGCCTTTCCCGGTGAGTACACCTGTAAATTCGTTTTTTATTCGTTTGTATTGTCCAAACATGTAGCCGATTTCGCGGCCGCCAACACCAATATCACCCGCAGGAATGTCGGTATACGCGCCAATATGCCTGCACAATTCGGTCATAAAGCTTTGACAGAATTTCATTACTTCATTGTCTGATTTTCCTTTCGGATCAAAATCGGAACCTCCTTTTCCGGCTCCCATGGGTAATGTTGTAAGACTATTTTTAAAGATTTGCTCAAAAGCCAGGAACTTCAGAATCCCAAGGGTTACTGTTGGATGAAAGCGCAATCCACCTTTGTAGGGGCCAATGGCGCTGTTCATTTCTACCCTGAATCCACGATTTACCTCAATTTCACCTTTGTCGTTCAGCCAGGGTACCCGAAAAATCAACACTCTTTCGGGTTCTGCAAGGCGTTCCAGAATTTTTGAAAAACGATATTTCGGATTTTCATTGATAAACGGAATAACTGTTTCGGCAACCTCATGTACGGCCTGGTGATATTCAGGTTCGGCAGGATTTTTAGCCTTCACCTGGGCCATGAATTCATCGATGGAAAGATTCATAATCGATTTGTTTTAAGTTTATTATAATTTGAGTTTGATTTAATGATGGCATCAAATGTCACATCAAGATTTGTGAATGAAGGTAAAAAGAAGAAATGGTTTATACATTGACAAATCTCATTTTCAGGAAATTGCTCTGTACATTTTACCAGGAAGGCTCTTGATAAGACCTTTAAACTCGAGGTTTAGCAGCAAACCCGAAACCTTGTTTACGGGGAAATTGCTCTTAAGACAAATGAAATCAACTGACAATTCATTTTCTGTTCGCAACAATTCAAGGATGAAATCTTCTTCCTTGGTGGTTTCTGCAAAAAGGGTTTTTTGTTTGGGCTCTTTTTTTAACGTATCCCACTGGAGGGCATACTCAAGGTCCCTGGCTGATTCAATCAATCCTGCCCTGTTTGTTTTGATTAAAAAATTACATCCACGAGAAAAAGGATCACCCTCTCTGCCCGGGAAAGCAAGCACATCCCTGTTATAGCTGTTTGCAATATCTGCAGTTATTAGTGCTCCGCCCTTAATTCCTGATTCAACAACAATTGTTGCATCCGACAGGCCGGCTATCAGTCGGTTCCTTCGCACAAAATTATTCCGATCAGGCTTTGTTTGGCTTGAAAACTCGGTTAATAATGCTCCCTGGTGGCTAATATCCTTTGCAAAGGATGTATGAACTGCCGGATATATTGTATGGAGGCCGTGACCCAGCACTGCAACAGTTAAAAGTCCGTTTTTCAGTGCTTCACGATGGGCGGTAATATCAATTCCATAAGCCAGACCACTAACAATGACAGGTTGATGTCCCCGTTCAATGCAACCCTTAACAAGTTTCAAACAAAGTTCCTTACCATATGAAGTGGCAGACCGTGTACCGACAATACTGATTATTTTATTGCTATTCCAGTCAACATCTCCTTTAAAATAAAAAATTACAGGGGCATCTTCGCATTGTTTCAGCCGCAATGGATAATTCTTGTCAGTATAAAACAGATAGTTAATTTTATACTTTTCAATGAAAGCAATCTCCTGCTCTGCCTTTTCCATAATGGTTGGGGTATCTATCTGCTTAATCAAAAAATCGCCAAAACCAGGAATTTTACGAAGCCGTGCCGGTTTTTCATTGAACACCCCTTCGGGGCTGCCGATAGTTGTTAATAAGCGCCTTGTGAGTATCGGGCCAACATTTGGAATTAATGACAGACCGATTTTGTATAGTAAATCATTGTTCAAATCAGTTTTCCCTTCTTTCTTCAACAGTTTCCATTAATTGTTCAAAAACCTGTTGTCTGTGTTTAGCTCTTTTATGTTCAGCAATTTTTTCTGCTGACTCCAAACCTCCCTGGTAATACCTTTGAAACCAAGGACCTACAGACACCAGGGCATCTAAAATGGTATACCTGTACGCGGTGTAAATACCCAACAGCAGCAATCCTTCATTTAACACGAATGAATTGATTCCGCTTTTAAAATCCCCCGCGTAAAACTGCCCTGTACCTGGTATTATCAAGCTTAGAATAAATGCTGTTTTGGGATTGGGCCTGTTGATTTTACCCCGGGGATCATATAAATCCTGAACCTTATCAATGTATGCTTTATTGTTACGATGGATATTTAGAAAATGATTCTTTGATTTTTCAAAATCTTCTTTGCCAAAATAAATAATCCCCAAATAAAATTGTTTGCGTTTCTCGAAAAAGGGGGATAACGTATCCGGTAATCCGAACATATCAATCAATGCAAGGTCGTAGTTTTTCTGAAAAACATTGCATGCTACCTTGTTGAAAAAAGTTGTCAGACGCATTGAATCAGAATCGAAGAGAAAGTAGGCCCGGTCATAGAATTCACGTGCCCTGTCCAGGTCCCCAACGTTAAAATAACAATCGGCTACGGATGAAAATAAATCCGGATTGGTTTTATCTTCCGCGAAAAAAAGTGCTCGCTGATATTCTTTCAAAGCAACTGCATATTGACCCCTTTGATAGCTATCATGGGCAAATTGCATTACATTTTCGTGTGATTGGGAAAAAGTCAACTCCCAAATGCTAATGGTCAGAATAAATAATATGTGCTGCTTTATGCTGTAATTGAACATCCAAACCTGTATTATATTGTTTTACCGCTTTCCATGAACCAAAAATATTGCCTGTATAAAAACCAAAGGATACACCTCCGAAAATCCAGCCATATGCACTCCCTGTACCAAATTTATCAAAGCCCCGATAAGCCTGCCATGCCGAACCGGCGATAAAAATAAATGATATGATTCCGTCTTTCCATCTCCCGGCATATACTTTACCACTGCCGGGTAAAATAATCGAAAGTGAAGTGCCCAGCCATGGCTGTTTGTATTTCAGAGCCATACTTTCTTCAACAATCGCGAATAATTTACCATTAATTTCCGAAGGGTTGTTAGCAGATAAATCCTGGGCTTCTTCCCATTTGGCATCAAGCAGGTGCATGCTCAACCTGGTATTTGTTTTAAACCTGTCCGGAAGCAAGGAATTCTTATCCAGCAAATTGGTAATTGCCGGGTAATTGTGAAGTTTTAAGTTCATTTGAACAAATTCCAGGGAAAATGGCACAGAAAGTTGAGATACGCTGTTATCATGAAGTGCCAGCATACGGTTAATTCCTTTATCAATATCACCGTTTCGCTTATATGATCGGATCAGTCGTAGTTTTGCCGATTCATTTGTCGGATTTAAAAAAACCACTCGTTCATATTCTTCCGCGGCAAGATTATACTGCCCGGAGGTAAAAAGATAATCGGCAAATTTTTTGGTATGTTCAAGGTCATAAAGGTTTTGACTTTGAATGTTTGATAAAGGTAAAAGAAAAGCAAATACGGTAAGTAAAATCGGGTTATTCCACAGGGTCATAAAAAAGCGGGGTATCTTTATACATTTCATAATGTTCCGGACTCAAGGCATTGCAACGTGTTAAACGGTCAAAGGTATTAAATATTCCGATAAATCCCTGTTTCTGGACTGCCTGTATAGCATACTCGGAACAGGAAGGATGAAAAACACATGAAATATAATCCTGTGATGAAATAAATTCTTTATAAACCAGGAACAACGAAGTAGCTATAAATTTTAATTCATTTCCCCGGGTTGTATAATCTTTAAAAGATGGTCGCTCTGCGTTTACATCAAATAAATGTTTAAACTGCTCCACATCTTTTTTGGTTTGGCTATAACCATTAATTGTAACCAGGAACAGGATAATCGTAATAATTTTCCGCGGATAGTTCATCAATCACAATGTTTTTGTAAGTAGTTATTTGATGGTTTTCTTTACCGTTAATGCGCAATATTTCAACCAGTTTCTGTGGAAATTCAAGGCCTCCAAAATTCTTATATTCTTCAAAAAATTGCTTTCTGACAACATTGCCGGCCGGATCAAAAAACACAATCCCAAATAAACGGTTGTTTTTATTTGACAACATGATTTTTCCAAGACGCGATTTTTGCGTGGAGGGTGGTTCCCAGGTTGAGATGACCATATCACCATCTCTATCAACACTGGAAATCGCATACAATGATTTTTTCAGACCATAATGTTCAAGTTGGTTGTTCAGAGCCAAATGAAATATAGAAAACTCATGAATAGCCGGAATTGGAGTTTTCCCTTTAATTTCATCATTCACAATTTTGAAAAGTGCTGTGTCTGTGGTTACCCAAATTTCTTTATCCGGGAAATAATTATCGTAAACAATTTTTCCAATGTTTTCGTCATAGAAAAACCTTCCCATGATCAACTGATTACTTCCATCAGCAGTTTTGATTTTTTGGGAGTAATCACCTCTTATCCTAAAAAAATGTTGCCCATATGAGGATATGGGCAACTGTATTATTATAAGTAATAAAAAAAATATTCTCATTAAAATGTTATATTGTTGCTGCACTTGAGAAAATAACACCCCAAAGTGTAAAGTAGAACACGACACCAACAACGGTACTGGTGATACAACCCCAAAGTGCTTTTTTGGTTTCCTCATCATCCTCGGTAACAAAATAAACCACGGCCAACCCGGCAACTCCAAAAACACAACCCCAGATAAACGATGGAATTCCCAGTGGTGGATCGTCAAAAGCGAGACTTGGACCAAATGGATTCGATCCCATAAGATTCAAATTAGCAACAAGTGCACTTCCTGATGCAAGCAGATCGGTCAACGTAGTTGACTGATGATTGTAAACATAATCTTCAAGTGTTTGAAGATCTGCAAATTCAGTCTCAATAGCTGCTTTGTCATAGCTGAAAAGATCAGCATTGCCCGCTTGAACCTGAACTGTTAATGCAACAATAGCAAATAACATTAATAATAAACCTTTTTTCATACTGTGGATGTTAAATTAATATTAAGTTTCAATGATTAAATCCAAACTCGGGATAAAAATATAAAAAAATATGATTTCCTCCATTAATTTATAGTTTTTTTAATGATTTCAACATTTTATTTCTTTGCTTTTTATTCAGCCCGGATAAACTAATGGGTGGATATTGTACTGTTTTATCAAAATTATTGCTCACTGATAATATGATGTAGGGCTTAAACCCAAATAAAACTTTCTTTATCTTATAACCCTGGAACCTTTCTTTGTCAATAACCACGGCATTTTTTGAAGAAGTGAAAGGCCTTAATGAATAAAACCTGATGGTTATATCAGTACCATCATCAGAGAAATAAATATAATGAAGATCAAGAATATATCGCCAAACCCAAACGCATATCAACAACCCCACAACAGCCAAAATAAGTGCATTTTTACTGATTCCGGCATTTTCGAGTGGCTCAGTTATACGGGTATACACCAATATTAAAATAATTACTATGGCCGCAATTACCATAAGAAAACTACTGAATCGCAATTTAATGGCCTTCTTTTTATTGTCAAATGTCATAATCTCCAAATTTACGGATTATGTGAAATAAATGTTACTGCTTAAAAAATTATTATTTTTGAATAAATAATCACGTATTCATGATTTACAACGTTTCAAAACCAAATAAAGCATTAAAAGGAGAAATTCAGTTACCTGCTTCAAAAAGCATAAGCAACCGGTTATTGATTTTGCAGGCGCTGTCAGAAACCAGTTTTAAAATTTCTAATCTTTCGACAAGCAAAGATACAGAGGTTCTGATAAATGCATTAAATTCGGATGCAGCAATTCTTGATGTTGGCCACGCGGGTACATCAATGCGGTTTTTAACTGCTTATTGCTCGCTTAAGCAAGGAGAGTGGGTAATCACCGGTTCGGAACGCATGCAAAACCGCCCCATCGAAAAACTTGTGGATGCTTTAAGAAGCCTGGGAGCTGATATTGCCTATGAAAAAAAGGAAGGCTATCCACCATTAAGAATTAAAGGAGGAAGCATCAGAAACAGTAACGTAAGTATCGATGGTAACATCAGCAGTCAGTATATTACGGCATTGTTGCTCATTGCTCCTTCGATGCCTCATGGCCTGGAGTTAGAAATCACAGGAAAATTGGTATCGGAACCTTATGTGCAAATGACCCTCGACCTTATGGAGTTAATGGGAATAACCTGTGAATGGTGTGATAATAAAATAATTGTTAAGCCACAAAAAATTAAAGAAATGGATGTGGATGTGGAAGCAGACTGGAGCGCCGCATCTTACTGGTACCAGATGGCAGCTTTTGCCAATGAAGTGGATTTGGCCATTTCCGGTCTTGATAATGACAGTTTTCAGGGAGATGCTGTGACTGAAATGATTTTTGAGGAATTTGGAGTTTTCACAAAATTCGAAACCAACACAGCATATCTTTCCCGATTAGATGAAAAGACGGATTTCTTTTCCTATGATTTTATTGAATGTCCGGATTTGGTTCAAACCATGGTGGTAACCTGTGTGTTAACAAATACACCATTTAAAATTTCGGGTGCTGAAACCCTTAGAATTAAAGAGACTGACCGCATTGCTGCATTGCAAAATGAACTAAAGAAATTTAAGGCCGAAATAAAAGAAACATCTAATGGTGTGCTTGAATGGGATGGCAAAAATGATATCCGCTATAATAACCAAATCATTGAAACATACAATGACCATCGCATGGCCATGGCATTTGCCCCGGCAGCCATGTTTTTTGAAAATATAAAAATTAGAAATCCTGAGGTGGTTATAAAATCATACCCGGGCT
>CAZAMT010000146.1:0-9739 GCA_964486145.1 uncultured Bacteroidales bacterium | reverse complement strand
AAATTTACTCGTCATGGGTGTTTCATATTAACTAACTTACATCTTAAGTCACTAAAGTTAATATATCTGAAAAAAACGCTGATAACTATCGGGATGAGTTGGCCTGAGCGGCTTGCCAATGTGCCAAATGAGCGTTGGCATAAAAATTTAAACTTGGGTCGAATGAAGTGTCGGGTTATTCAATTTGTCAAAGAGTTCATTTACACTGTCTGTTTTTTTTCGGAGTGGGTCGGTCTCAGGCTTGCTTACAACGTGTTATATAACAACAATTTTTCATTTGGTTTTTTGTTGTCTTGTACGTTAAGTTTACGTAAAGAATACTATTTTTGTGCTTCATTTCTCTCCTGTGCAAAGTAAACACGGCAAAAATGAATGTACAAGTCCATCGAGATGGTAAATCAATTTTATTATGGAAAGTCAGAAAAAAATTAAGGAATTAATTGAATTGCGAGAAAAAGCCCGTTTGGGTGGTGGTGTTGAACGAATTGAAGCGCAACATAAAAAAGGAAAATTAACGGCGCGCGAACGCATTGAAATTCTCCTGGATGAAGGGAGCTTTGAGGAGTATGACATGTTTATGACCCATCGAAGCACTGATTTTGGTCTTGATAAGAAATTGTTTTTATCAGATGGAGTAGTTACAGGTCATGGTACTATCGATGGCCGGGTGGTTTACGTTTTTTCGCAGGACTTTACCATTTTCGGCGGATCACTTTCCGAAACATTTGCACAAAAAATCTGCAAAATCATGGATCAGGCCATGAAGGTTGGTGCTCCGCTAATTGGAATTAATGATAGCGGTGGTGCCAGGATACAGGAAGGTGTGCGCAGCCTGGCTGGTTATGCTGAAATTTTTGAAAGAAACATTCTTGCATCAGGAGTAATACCTCAGATTTCAGCGGTGTTTGGTCCATGTGCCGGTGGAGCTGTTTATTCACCTGCCCTTACTGATTTTATAATTATGAGCGATCAGACCAGCTATATGTTTGTTACAGGACCAAAAGTTACAAAAACAGTTACTGGTGAAAAAATATCAACCGAAGATCTTGGAGGTGCGAGTATTCACAGTACAAAATCGGGTGTGGCACATTTTATTTCTGCAGATGAGGAAGAAGGGCTGTTACTCATACGTAAGCTCATAAGCTATTTGCCTCAAAATAACCTTGAGGATGCACCCATTCTTGATACCGGTGATCCCATCGACAGGGTGGAGGATGAGCTTAACTCAATTATACCGGATGATCCCAACAAACCCTATAATATTCTCGATGTCATACATCTACTGGTTGATAACAACGAATTTCTTGAAATACAGAGCGATTACTCAAAAAACATGGTTGTTGGTTTTGCGCGTTTTAATGGTATTTCAGTGGGCATTGTAGCCAACCAACCCAATTATCTTGCCGGTGTATTGGATATCAATGCATCACGGAAGGCAGCCCGTTTTGTGAGGTTTTGTGATGCGTTTAATATTCCAATCATAACATTGGTGGATGTGCCCGGATTCTTACCCGGTAGCTCTCAGGAGTACGGTGGCATAATTATTCATGGTGCAAAATTATTGTTCGCATATGGAGAGGCAACCATACCTAAAATCACCATAACACTCAGAAAATCATATGGAGGTGCACATGATGTTATGGGTTGTAAACAATTGCGTGGAGATTTGAACTATGCCTGGCCATCAGCAGAAATTGCCGTAATGGGCCCTAAAGGAGCCATTGAAATACTTGAAGGAAGGAATCTATCTCAAATTGGTGACCCAAGTGAATTGCAGCGATACATAGAAGAAAAGGAGGATGAATACAGAAACAAGTTTGCCAATCCTTATCAGGCTGCTAAATTTGGTTACATTGATGATGTGATCGAACCGCGAAATACCAGGTTCAGAATTATCAGGGGATTGCATACCCTGGCAACAAAAAAAGAATTGCTTCCGCCCAAAAAACATTCCAATATACCATTGTAAAGGATTTAAAAAATGATTGTCGATTCCATTTTAAAGGTAGTTTTTGATTTTTCAGCAGTAAATACCGATAATGTCACCATATTTATTGTTGGTTATTTGGTTGTGTTTGCTGCTCTTGTTTTGCTGTATTTAGTGTTTTTTTTGTTACCTAAAGTTTTAAAAATGAAAAGACGAAGGGACCTTGCAAAAAAAGGTAAGCCGATAGATGGCATTGATGATACAGATAACATTACAGGAGAGGTAAATGCAGCAATCAGCATGGCCCTGTATATGCATTTTAATGAAGCACATGATGTAGAGAGTTTTAAATCGACCATTAAAAGGGTATCCCGAACATATTCTCCGTGGAGTTCAAAGATATATAATGTAAGAAATACGTTCAACAGGTTGTAAAACATCAAAATTCAATGAATAAATTTAAGTTTACCATACGCGGCAATGAGTACGAAGTTGAAATTGGGAAAATTGAAGAAAATGTTGCCACCATTGAGGTTAACGGTACAACGTATGAAGTTGAAATTCAACGTGAAGTAAAACAAACGAAAACACCAACCCTCGTTAGAAAAGTTATGCCAGACAAAGGGAAACAGGTTGAAAAAAAAGAAGGGGGGGCAACGCTGCCTGTTGTAGCACCGTTGCCAGGTACAATTATGGAAATATCAGTTAAAGTAGGTGATATTGTTAAAAAAGGAGACACGCTTCTAATTATGGAAGCCATGAAGATGGAAAATAACGTACTCGCTGAAAAAGACGGGGTAGTTGAAAAAATTAATGTGAGACCAAATGATAGTGTTTTACAGGGAGATGTTTTGATTGAATTGATCTAATATTAATGCCAAACTTTTTTGATCAGAGAATACTTACAATGAAACGATCTTTAAAATTTACATTCACGTGAAAAAATTAGTTACCGTTATTGGAATGATCGGTTTGCTCAGCATCCTTTGGGCAACATTTATGAGGGCAGAAGAACAAGTGCACGAAAAAGAAAATGCTGGTTACGCTGAAATTCAGGAGGAAACGAATATCATTCAGGGAGCCGCTGCCGGTTTGGAGAAATTCTTTGAATATTCAGGGTTTAAAAATGCAACCCATGGTCATTTAATCATGATTGCTGTCGGACTTTTCTTTATCTTTTTGGCAATAAAATATGATTATGAACCATTGCTTCTTGTTCCAATCGGAACCGGTGTTATTATCGGAAATATTCCATTTTTCCAGGCAGAAGGATTTAATCTCCAACTTGGAATTTACCAGGAAGGAAGTGTGATGAATTATCTTTATTTCGGAGTGGTTAAGGGAATCTATCCTCCATTGATATTTTTGGGCATTGGCGCCATGACTGATTTTTCTTCATTGATTTCAAATCCGCGTTTAATGTTGTTGGGTGCTGCTGCACAAATTGGTATTTTTATTACCTTTCTGGGAGCACTCAGCCTTGGTTTCCTGCCTCCCGAAGCTGGTGCCATTGGAATTATTGGTGGAGCAGATGGACCAACGGCTATTTTTCTGTCATCAAAACTGGCAAATGGAATTAATGAGTATGTTGATGCTTTTGGCAATATCCACACTGTTAAGAACTTAATTGGCCCCATTGCCATTGCTGCATATTCATACATGGCTTTGGTACCGGTTATTCAACCTCCTCTCATGCGGTTGCTTACCTCGAAAAGAGAAAGACGAATTAAAATGAAACCCCCAAGAGCCGTTTCAAAACTGGAGAAAATAATGTTTCCTATTATTGGCCTTATTCTTACGGCATTTATTTCACCAAGTAGTTTGCCACTGCTGGGAATGTTGTTTTTTGGAAATTTATTGAAGGAATCCGGTGTAACAAAACGATTGGCAGATACTGCAAGAACTTCGCTTATTGATATTGTTACTATTCTGCTGGGATTAACCGTAGGGGCTTCAACACAGGCGGATGTGTTTCTTACTTCGGAATCGATCCTGATATTTGTATTGGGAGCCGTTTCATTTATGATTGCTACCATGGGCGGTCTGGTTTTTGCAAAAGTCATGAATTTGTTTCTCTCTTCTGACAACAAACTGAACCCGCTGATAGGAGCTGCGGGTGTGTCTGCAGTACCTGACAGTGCCCGAGTAGTACAAAATATAGGGCTTAAAGAAGACCCTTCAAATCACCTTCTGATGCACGCAATGGCTCCAAACGTTGCAGGCGTAATTGGTTCGGCAGTTGCTGCTGGTATATTATTAAGCTTTCTTTTATAAAATATTTTCAACAAAGTTTACGTTGGTTATTTATAAAATTATGATTTTTAGAAAACCTTTATAAATTTTTCACCGTATGATGGTTATGTTTTTTTCATAGAAGTCATTTTAGGTTTTTGGGGTTAATAAATTAAAGCTGTCTTCATCAATGGGCAGCTTTTTTTATGGCTTTTTTTGAGCAACTTTTTTTCATATTTACAGTAAGTATCATTAACCAGAGCAAAATTTATAAATCATGATCAAAAAAAAACATGTAACAACTATCGGCGCTATGCTATTTCTGATTCAACTGTCACTGTTTGCACAAGTGAAGTTCGACCATGATAAATTTTCAAATGCAAAGAGGAAACACAAATCGATGGTGGATGTCAAATCAGAAAACATGCTTCGTTACAATGTAAAAAAATTACAAATCATTGAATGTACAGGGGAATTTGAACTAAATGATGCTTTTAATTCATCAGCATTCAATGGAGTGAATGACTTTAGTGCATATTATAAGAAAAAGCATGGAGAGAAACTTGGCAGCGATATTGGAGCAACTTACCCTGAAACAGTGGTTAACGCCGTTTATAAAATGCATCAGAAAATATTTTTCGAAAATGGATTGAAAACAGTTGATAAACAAAAGATATCCTCCAATCCCATATATGTTTCCGAAGGATTGCATCGTGATCGCTCTGAGAAATACAATGGTTCTACCTTGAACTGCAAAGAAAATGTCATGCTGGTTTCCAGCTCGGGAATGCAGCAACTTGCGGATAACCTGGGATATGATGAAAAAGAATTGTTTTATCAGAAACTGGCTGCAATCGCAAACGATACGGAATCACAAGCTGAATTAAAAATTCATTTTAAAGTACACATTGACGATGATGGAAATCCGGTGTTAACAGAATACAAAGTATCTATGGATACATGGTTAAGCGCATTCAAAAAAGGAAAAGAAACCGTCTACAAATGGAAAATCATTGACAATCCGCTATTCGAATTAAAAAAGGAGATAAAAGGAGATGCAATGTTGATGGATGGATCAGGGAAAATTGATATGGATGCATTTGATACCGAATTAATGAATATGTTAAAGGACATAACAGAAATGTTCTCTTATGCATTGAGCGACCAGTTTATAAAATACCAGTAGTCAACCGCATGCTGAAAACAAATGCCTGGATTTTTTTCCAGGCCTCATTCATCATAAATATTCATTGTACACTCACGAAAAATGGTTATATTTCATTTGGAAATTAAAATCAAAATGAAACAATCATGATCGTTAATATTGTACATGTATATGTAAAAAAGCAGCACATAAAAGCATTTATTTCCGCTACTGTTGAAAATCATGAAAACACCATAAAGGAAGAAGGGAATCTGCGGTTTGATGTACTGCGGGATGACGCTGACGCTGCCAAATTTGTGCTGTATGAAGCATTTATTTCCGATGAAGCTGCTGCGGCACATAAAAAAACATCTCATTACCTGAAATGGAAAGAAACTGTTGCTCCCTGGATGGCAAAACCCAGGGAAGGTATAAAACACCAGGTACTAAAACCCGATAACACGGCATTATGGTAGGTTCTTTTTCGTTCGCCCGCATTCCACAAACCCACATAGGTCCCGGTTCTTTAAAACATCTTATTCCCGCGGTAAAAGGATACGGTTTGCATCATGTTATCATCACGGGGTCGTCATCATTTAAAAATTCCATTCACTGGTACAAATTGGAAAAGGAGTTTATGAGCAATCAGCTAACCTTCTCAATTCACCCTGTTCGAAATGAGCCGACTCCCGAAGATATCGACACCATTGTGAAAGAAAATGCCGGAATGAAACCTGCTTCGGTTGTTGCCATTGGCGGAGGAAGTGTAATAGATGCAGGTAAAGCAGTTTCTGCAATGCTACCATTAATTGAACCTGTAAAAAACTACATTGAAGGCGTTGGCACACTGAAGCATCCCGGAGTAAAAATACCTTTTATTGCTGTTCCAACAACGGCAGGAACGGGTAGTGAAGCAACAAAAAATGCAGTTTTATCGGAAATTGGAAAAAATGGATTTAAAAAATCATTACGTCATGATCATTTTGTGCCTGATATAGCTATTATTGATCCATTATTGCAGGTCTCGTGTCCGCGAAACATTACTGCATCCAGTGGATTGGATGCAATAACTCAACTGATGGAAGCATATGTGTCAACAGGTGCAAATACATTTACCGACAGCATTTGTGAAAGGGCCCTGCAACTGGCATTTCATGCTCTTCCCAATGCAGTGAATGAATTGGATAACAAGCAGGCCAGGGGAAATATGGCATATGCCGCATTTATATCGGGTATTGCTTTAGCAAGTGCCGGACTGGGCACGGTGCATGGATTTGCATCATCCATCGGAGGCAGGTTTAAAATCCCACACGGGATCATCTGCGGAAGCCTGCTGCCTGAAACTACAAGGTTCACCATTCTTCAACTATCCTCTGATAACCATGAACATCCATCATTAAAAAAGTATGAGAAAATAGGAAGAATGTTGACTCCCCATGCTCAGCGAACATCAAAAGAGGTACTGGATGTTCTGGTTGAAAAACTATCTGAATGGACAACCAATTTCGAACTACCTAAATTTGGAACATTTGGAATGTCAGATAATGATATTCATGAAATAGTTGAACAAACCGGTCAAAAAAATAATCCGTGCAAACTAAAAAATGAATATTTGGTTAAAATTTTGAAAAACAGTTTATAGACTGCTAAAGGTTTAGTAAAATCAAAGGTTATGGATGTTTAATTATTGAAACAATTATTTTAACATAAAGTATAAGAATACAAAATTTCCGGAATTGAAGATTGTCAAAACCTGGTAAGTAAAAAACATAGTCGAATAAACTAAAATGGAAAATCTCGTTATACAAGGATCAAAAGATAATTTTTACATTCCATCTTTAAATTTTGACGCATATACCGGGTTACTTGAAATTTCCGGGGAATCATATCTTGAAGATACAAAATCCTTTTACGATCCTGTCATGGATTGGCTCAACGATTTTACAAGCAACACAGAGATACCCATCACATTGAGTGTTAGATTAACTTATTACAATACCAGTTCATCCCGAAGTATTTTGGAGATCTTGCATGTTCTCAAAGAATTTGAGGAAAAAGGCGGATATGTACAGGTAAATTGGTTTTACAACGAAGATGATGTCGATATTGAGGAGGAAGTTGAAGATTTTGAGCTTGATTCAGGATTGAAAATTAATTTAAAAAAATTAGAATAGGAATAGATGACAATTACAACTCATGCAGACCTCAGTAGATAATCACATATTCGATCTATACGACCTGCACAATATCCTTGAGGGTAAGGTGCTTTTATCATATAAAGGGCCATGGGACGAACGTATCCTCGTTTCCATAGGTAACTATATACGTACAATCAATCCTGATAATCCGAAGATTAGCTTAAAAATTTTCAAGGTGTTCATGGAACTTGCCCAAAACATGTCGTTTTATTCAGCAGAATTTAACAAACTCGATCAGGATAAAAAAGTAGGTATTGGATCTATGCTCATCAGAGAGGAAGACGGTTGCTATTTTTTCTATTCAGGTAATGTAGTAAACAATAAAGATATTATTCCCATCATTGACAAATGCAATGTAATCAATTCGCTGGACAGAGTGCAACTAAGGGAATTTAAAAGGAAACAACGCAATCTGCCCCGTGGCGAATTTGGTGGTGCAAACATTGGTTTAATTCAAATTGCGCTTACCTCGGATCACCCGCTGGACATAAAATTGACCCCAATTACCGAAGAAACATCGTTTTTCTCCATTTGTGTGAAAATAAAACACCCCTGATATTCAATAAACTGCATATGGATTTTACCGTGGCATTGATTTTGTTTTGATGTTTTACAAAATCTTTTGCTATGAAAACACTATATATTTTCATTTTTACCTTTTTATTACCATCCCTGGTATTCGCAGATAATTTCAGATCGAAACCACCAATTAAATGGGGTAAAATAAGCGAAGAAGAGAAACAATTATCCGTTGTGGATTATGAACCTGATGCTCCGGCTGTCATTTTGTGTGATTACGGTACAATAGAAATATCAAATCGCTCATTTTATCGCAGACATGTGCGAATAAAAATTTTAAACAAAAAAGGTTTGAAACATACCACCATTGAAATACCTTATCAATATAAAAACAAGTACGATGATGTGCAACAAATCAAAGCTCAGGTATTGCATGTAAAACGAAAAGGTAAAATTGAAACCCGGGAAGTAAATTACAAGGATATTAAAGATATACAGATTGGCGAATATACGGCGGTGAAACGAATTACTTTTGCCGATGCAAAAGTTGGTTCTATCATCGAATATACGTATGAAATTGCTTCGATGGATTTTGTGACATTGGATGACTGGGTCTTTCAAAATGAACTACCAACGTTATGGAGCGAAATTCGCTTTGAGGTGCCGGAGCCATTCGTTTATTTGATGACCTATCAAAAAGGACCGGAATTAACCCGGGAAGAAAAAATTGCGTTCGCCTTATCACTGGAAAAAATAAAGCATACCAAGTGGAGGAAATCCCGCAGACAACTGTCAGATAGCCAGGGTATTCTCTTTCAATCTATGAAAAAAAATTATGTAGTTCACGTGGTAAATCAGAAGAAAAAGAAAATAGTCCATCGCTCACTTCCTTCGTTATCAGGGAACAAGCATGAACAACTGGCCCTGAACCGTGCCCCTAAAATTCGCTTCCATTTGTTGCAATCACAGGGTATACTGCCACCATTTTATAAACCTTTGTTATTGAGTGTGCAGGACGATTTTGAAGATTTATCCCGATGGGAAATTCAACATGAAATCCAACCTGCAGGTTTTATACATTACAGGCTTGAAAACTGGGCACAATTCAATCAACGGTATCTGACCAATGAGCGGTTTGGGAAAATATTTAACCAGAATTTAAAATATGCTGCGGTATTGAATGAAATCATTTCCGAAAAGATGACTTCCACTGAAAAACTTGAAGTAATCACGCAATACCTGCGTTCCAAAGTAATATGGAACGGTGTGTATGATTCATACGTCCGTAAAGACTTAAACAGGGTTCTTCATGATGGAGAAGGAAGTAGTTCTGAAATGAATTTTCTCTTTATGTCACTTCTTTCAAGAGCAGGTTTGAATGTTACACCTGTGCTTGCAAAAACCGTTGACCAGGGTAGGGTAGAAAAGGTGTATCCTGTTCGGGATCAGTTTAATCATGTTCTGGCACTTGTGAGCCTGGAAGATGAACATATGATGATGGACCTGACCGTTTCGGATAAAAATAGAGCG
This sequence comes from uncultured Bacteroidales bacterium, assembly GCA_964486145.1. GTDB lineage: Bacteria > Bacteroidota > Bacteroidia > Bacteroidales > JAAAOM01 > CAZAMT01. The sequence goes on along the minus strand of CAZAMT010000146.1, from coordinate 189 downwards.
GTACCGGTAAACCCCGAAGGATGGATGGTGAAGAAAGTAAATTACGGTTGGATTGACATTGTTAAACCACGGAAGATTCATCCTCAAACAAAAAAGAATATTATGGTAAGTCTTTGACGTTGAATCAAAGATCATTGAGTATATTCAAATAAGGATTGGCCTGTTTTACTTCCATGAAAACATATAAGA
>CAZAMT010000145.1:0-9869 GCA_964486145.1 uncultured Bacteroidales bacterium | reverse complement strand
TTAGGATTGAATTATTTTGCTCCTGCCTTTTCTTAAATTACCGAGATTCAGGGTTATCAGCGAAATACTGATTACGATCATTCCGATAATCACCGGGAATTCAGGTTGTTCATCCGGAATGATCATCCAGCTTAGCATAGCTCCAAATACGGGGATGATAAATTTCCAAACATTCAGGTATGATACTTTTGTTCCCGGTCGTTTTAACAGTGTGAACCAGATGGAAAATGCACCTGCTGATAAAAAGCTTAACCATCCAAGTGAAGCGTAATACTGTAATGGGTAAATTCTCAGTTCAAATCCTTCAAGGGGTATGGAAAGCAAAAAAATCAGGAATCCGCCAATCATTATCTGGCTGGAGGTTAACACCAGTGGAGAAATGATTTTACGATCGCGGGCAACCAGAATATTTCCAAAATTTCCTGATATATTCGCGAGAATGAGTATGACAAGGCCCCAAAATTCATGTCCATCACTAAAACTAAATTTTCCGCGGCTTAAGGCTATGATAACAACACCTACAAGTCCAAAACTAATTGAAAAAGTTTTCATCCAGCTCATTTTGTCATTTTGCAGAAAGTAATGAGCCATGATGGATGCGAACAAAGGGGAGGCCCCGACCACAATTGCCGCAAGGGCACCTGGAACCATGCTGATTCCTGTATAAAACAATGTATACAACGTAAAGGTTTGAAAGAAACTAATCTTCAAAATAAATCCGAAATTGTTCTTTACCTGTAAAGCATAATTTTTAAGATTACCGGCCATAGGAATAATCAAAACACCGGCTATAAAAAACCGGATGCCGGCAAAATTTAATGGCTCTGTATATTGCAGGCCAACTTTGATCCCGGCAAATGCCGTAGACCATAAAAAACAAGCCAAAATGGCCATAAAAGTAGTACTGAAAATTAAATTTTTCACGCTTTGCTTCCCTTCTGTTTATAAGAAGCCTGCAAAGATAGAAGAAATGGAGTAATGTTCAAGGATAGGTTTCCTTGTTCAGGGTTTTGGATTCAGAATTCAATATTTGCAGTTACAACGATAGCACGAACATTCGTTAGCTTTATTCATATTTTTTTATTTCGGCCCATGCAGAAAAACCCGTTATGAAACTATGCAATGTGCTGTTTACCAGCACGAAATTCTTTTAGTTTCCGGATCGTATCTTTGGGGTTTTCTGATGCAAAAACAGTATTTCCGGCAACCAGCACATCCACGCCAGCATTGAGAATTTCATTTGCATTCACCAATGATACTCCGCCATCAATTTCAATGAGGGTTTTTGAGTTTTTACGGTCAATAAGTTCCCGCAGCCTTCTTACCTTATCAAGTGAGTTTTCAATAAACGACTGGCCTCCAAATCCCGGATTAACCGACATAACCAATACCATATCAATATCCTGTATAATTTCTTCAAGGAGATGAACCGGGGTATGTGGATTTAAGGTAACGGCGGCCATCATTTCCAGTGATTTAATTCTGTCAATGGTTCGGTGCAAATGGGTACAGGCTTCATAATGAACATTTAAACAACTGGCTCCTGCTTCATGAAATGGTTCAATGAAGTGATCAGGTTCAACAATCATTAAATGCACATCAAGTGGCTTTTTTGCAATAGGTTTAATCGCTTTCATGACGGGTATACCAAATGAGATATTTGGAACAAAGACACCGTCCATTACATCAACATGAATCCAGTCAGCTTCACTTTCGTTGAGCATTTCAATGTCCTTTTGCAAATTTTTAAAATCAGCCGATAAAATAGATGGCGCTACAAGATGGTTCATAGAAAAAATTTTTTACAAATATAAGATATCCAATGAAACCCTTGTTTTATGTAAGGAAAAATGACTGCAAAGATTTGCGAATGACCAAAAGAAATATCAATGTTTAGCTTCTATGTAGCTTATTTACAAAAGAATAAACATGTTAACCAAGATAGGTTTTAAGGTTTTTTGAACGGGTAGTATGTTTCAATCTTTTTATCGCTTTTTCTTTTATTTGTCTCACACGTTCACGGGTAAGGCTAAACTCTTCACCTATTTCTTCAAGTGTATGCTGATGTTTTTCATTAAGGCCAAAATACAACCGAATAATATTTGCTTCTCTATAAGTAAGGGTCGAAAGCGCTCTTTCAATTTCCCGACGAAGCGAATCAGTTAGCAGACCTTTATCCGGGCTGGGTGTGTCAAAGCTCAACAATACATCATACATATTACCTTCTTCTCCTGGCGTAATGGGTGCATCCATGGAAACATGCCTGCCAGAACTACGCAGCGAATCCTTTATATCATCGGGTGCTACCTCCAGTGCTTCTGCAATTTCCTGAACGGAAGGTTCTCTTTCATATTTCTGTTCGAGGTCTGCAAATGCTTTATTTATTTTATTGATGGAACCTATTTTATTTAACGGTAATCTGACTATCCTTGCCTGTTCTGCCAGTGCCTGTAAAATAGATTGCCGTATCCACCATACTGCATACGATATAAATTTGAATCCACGTGTTTCATCAAAACGCTGGGCTGCTTTAATCAGACCGAGATTTCCTTCATTGATCAAATCAGGCAAAGTAAGCCCTTGATTTTGATATTGTTTTGACACAGAAACTACAAATCTTAAATTGGCTTTAATTAGTTTGTTTAATGCTATTTGATCTCCTTTTCGAATTCGCCTCGCCAACTCTACTTCTTCGTCAGCAGAAATCAGTTCAACTTTTCCAATTTCATGTAAATATTTGTCGAGAGAGGGAGTTTCCCTGTTCGTGACTTGCTTAATGATTTTAAGTTGTCTCATGGCTAAAGGAGATTAGTTAGGTTATTATGCTGACAGGTTTTTGTTAAATCCGGTTATTGGCGCATTTTTTAAGAAAAATTAGGTTTTAATAAAATATTCTTTTATATTTATCTTTAAATCAGAATAAATAGCGCATTTTTACAACTTCAAAAAGGATTTCTAAGTTAGAAAATAATTTTTAATAAAAAGGTATTTTAAAATTATTTTAATTTTTTTTTTGGTTATTAATAGTTATATATATAATATTGCGTTGAATTTCCAGGGAACAGACCAAATTGATAGTTTTTCCACGATATACATTCAATTAAACAAGATAAATTAAATCAAGAAGAATAGTAATTTGCCAAACAAATTTTTAATTTCCATTTATAATGTATGATATTTTAGAACTTAACAAAAAGCTTGTTACTGAATTGAGAGAGATTGCAAAGGAGCTTGATATTAAGAAGGTTGAATCTTTAAAAAAACAAGACTTAATATACAAAATTCTCGATCAACAAGCTATTTCTGCTACAGATACCAAACCAGCAGCGCCCAAACCAAAACCACGGGCAAAACCAAAACGCAAAAGGGTAGTAAAATCCGATGCAAAACCTGAAAAAGTTACTCCGAAGGAGCCGGTAAAGGAAGAACCAAAGCCAATGGCTGAAGTAAAAAAGGAAGAACCCAAAAAGAAAGAGGAACCAAAACCTAAAGTACCCAAACAGGATACCGTTACGGAACAGAATACCGTTACGGAACAGGAACCAAAGAAATCATTTGAAAAGAAAAGTGGTTATACTGATAATAAGCCTGTTGAAACACACAAGCCTACGCAAAAAAAAGACCGTCCAGGCATTGAATTCGAAGGCTTAATCACAAATTCCGGAGTACTTGAAATTATGCCTGATGGTTATGGATTTCTGCGTTCAGCCGATTTTAATTATCTGAACTCACCTGATGACATTTATGTTTCACAATCACAAATCAAGCTTTTTGGCCTTAAAACTGGTGACACTGTCAAAGGTACGATCCGCCCTCCAAAAGAAGGGGAAAAATACTTTCCTCTCATCAAAGTTGAAGAAATCAATGGAAGAGATCCTGACTATATACGTGACCGTGTACCATTTGACTACCTGACACCATTGTTTCCTGAGGAGAAATTTACCATTACATCAAATGGCAATACAGCCCTTTCCATGCGTATACTCGATATGTTTGCGCCTCTTGGTAAAGGACAGCGGGGATTGATTGTAGCCCAGCCAAAAACAGGTAAGACCGTGTTGCTGCAGGAAATAGCCAACAGCATCGCGCAAAACCAACCTGATGTTTATTTGCTCATTTTGTTAATTGATGAACGCCCGGAAGAGGTAACCGATATGGCCAGGAATGTAAATGGCGAAGTTATTTCATCCACTTTTGATGAACCGGCCGAACGTCATGTACGTGTTTCAAATATTGTACTTGAGAAAGCAAAACGCCTTGTTGAATGTGGCCATGATGTTGTGATTCTGCTTGATTCCATAACCCGTCTGGCAAGGGCTTACAACACAGTAGCACCGGCTTCAGGTAAGGTTTTATCTGGTGGTGTTGATGCCAACGCCTTGCATAAACCCAAACGGTTTTTCGGTGCAGCCAGGAACATCGAAAACGGTGGATCACTTACAATCATAGCAACTGCGCTTACCGAAACAGGTTCGAAAATGGATGAAGTAATCTTCGAAGAATTTAAAGGTACAGGTAACATGGAATTGCAACTGGATCGCAAACTATCCAATCGAAGGATATTCCCATCCGTTGATATCAATCTTTCAAGTACCAGACGTGAAGACCTGCTTCTTGATAAAGAATACCTGAACCGCATATGGATATTAAGGAATTATCTTGCTGACATGAACTCAATTGAAGCAATGGAGTTTTTGCGCGATCGCATGAATAAAACCCATAGCAACGAAGAATTTTTAATTTCCATGAACGGAGAATGAGGCTGTCCAAAAAGTATAATTTTTGCCAATAGCAAAACACAAAGAATAACTTCCGGAATATAAATCCATTGTGATTCTTTGTGTTTTACTCAGTTCCACAATCCCGGCCATGACTGTTCGTGAAGGTGTACATTGGTATCTTTGTGGCATTTTATTGTTTTTCAGACATTTTGGACACCCTCTTTTATTTCCTGTCAAATTCATTTTTCAAGTAACAAACCCTTTTCAGTTCATTATTATTTGAAATCAAAATGAATAAGCAATGCATTATGAATGAAAGCTTATAAATTTTTTAATTATTGTAAATTTGTAACCCTTTACGAAAAGGAATAATTATTTTAAAATTTCAAACAATAACACACGATAAAAATGGCAGAAAAAAAGAATTTCATTACTTGTGACGGAAACTATGCTGCATCCCACGTTGCGTATATGTTCAGTGAAGTTGCTGCAATTTATCCAATTACGCCATCATCAACCATGGCGGAATACATTGATGAATGGTCAGCAAATGGAAGAAAGAACATTTTTGGCGAAATTGTAAATGTAACCGAAATGCAATCGGAAGGAGGAGCTTCAGGCGCTGTGCATGGCTCCCTGCAATCTGGAGCATTAACATCAACGTTTACAGCTTCACAGGGATTATTACTTATGATCCCCAACATGTACAAGATTTCTGGTGAACTCTTACCTGGTGTTTTCCATGTATCTGCAAGAAGTTTAGCGGCACAGGCTTTGTCTATTTTTGGTGATCACAGCGATGTGATGAGTACAAGGCAATCCGGATTCGCATTGCTTGCAACCGGAAGTGTTCAGGAAATTATGGACATTGCCGCGGTAGCTCATTTGGCATCCGTGAAATCAAGAATTCCGTTCCTTCATTTTTTCGACGGCTTCCGAACATCACATGAAATACAAAAAGTTGAGGCTCCAACCACAGAAGATATGTTGAAACTCATGGATACAGAGGCTCTTCAGGCATTCAGGGATCGCTCTCTTAATCCTGAACATCCTGTAACCAGAGGTACTGCACAAAATCCTGACATCTATTTTCAGGCACGGGAGGCAGCCAATAAGTTTTATGAAGCTGTTCCCGATATTGTGGAAGAATACATGCAGGAAATGTATAAAATAACTGGTAGAGAGTACCATCCATTTACATATTACGGAGCCAAAGATGCAGAAAGTGTCATCATAGCGATGGGTTCTGTAACTGAAACCATTAAGGAAGTAGTTGATTACCTCACTGGTCAGGGTCAAAAGGTTGGGGCCATCAGTGTGCACCTGTACCGCCCATTCTCTCCGAAGTATTTTTACAATGTGTTGCCGGAGTCAGTTAAAAGAATTGCTGTATTGGACAGAACCAAAGAACCAGGTGCAAACGGAGATCCTTTGTACATGGATGTAAGGGAAATGTTTTATGGCAAACCAAATGCCCCGTTGATTGTTGGCGGAAGGTACGGATTAAGTTCAAAAGATACGACTCCTTCCCAAATAATAACAGTATTTGAAAACCTTGAGCAGAAAGAGCCGAAAAACCAGTTTACCTTAGGCATTGTAGATGATGTCACATTCCGATCATTGCCATTGAAACCTGAAATCAGTGTTGTTCCCAAAGGTACCTATGAAGCAAAATTTTATGGAATTGGTTCTGACGGAACCGTTGGAGCAAACAAAAACTCCATTAAGATTATTGGGGAATCTACCGATAAGTTCTGTCAAGCCTATTTTGCGTATGATTCAAAGAAATCAGGTGGTATTACCACATCCCATCTTCGATTTGGCGACCAGCGTATACGCTCTCCATACCTTGTTAATACCCCTGATTTGGTGGCATGCCATGTTCCGTCATATCTCGGGAAATATAACATGTTGAAAGGCCTGAAAAAAAATGGCATCTTCCTTCTGAACAGCATCTGGGACGCTAATGAGACGAAAGAACGCCTTCCCGATGATGTGAAAAAATACATGGCTGAGAATGATATAAACTTTTATATTATCAATGCCACAAAGATTGCAAAAGATATTGGCCTCGGAAACAGAACCAATACCATCATGCAATCTGCATTCTTTAAAATTTCAGAGGTTATACCTTATGACAATGCTGTTTCTGAAATGCGGAAATTCATTATTAAGAGTTTTGGTAAAAAAGGTGAAGAAATCGTAAACATGAACTTTGCTGCAGTTGAAAGAGGCGGACAGGTTGAAAAAATTGAAGTACCCAAGGATTGGGCGAAAATTAAACTTAATGGTTCCGAAGAAATCTCCGGGATGCCTGATTTTGTTAAGAATGTGGTCATGCCCATTAACAGTCTGAAAGGTGATGATCTCCCGGTTAGTGCTTTCACAGATCGAGAAGATGGTACATTCCCCTCGGGAACAACAGCGTATGAGAAACGAGGAATTGCCGTTGAAGTGCCCGAATGGATATCGGAAAATTGTATCCAGTGTAATCAATGTGCTTATGTTTGTCCACACGCCTGCATTCGTCCTTTCCTCCTGAATGAGGAAGAAGTCTCAAAAATGCCTGAAGGAATGGATACCTTGAAAGCAACCGGAAAGGATTTTGGAGGTTTGCAGTACAGGATTCAGTTAAGCCCGCTGGATTGCACAGGATGCGGGGTATGCGCAGATGTTTGTCCTTCGAAAGAAAAGGCCCTTGTAATGAAACCGATGGAAGAGCAAACCATAGAAATTGATAACTGGGAATTCATTGATAAAAACGTTTCGTACAAAGATCACCTTGTTCAAAAGGATAAATCAATTAAAAACAGTCAGTTTGCACAGCCATTGTTCGAGTATTCAGGAGCGTGCGCGGGTTGTGGTGAAACATCATACATTAAACTGGTAACCCAACTGTTTGGCGACCGAATGGTTATTGCCAATGCAACAGGTTGCTCATCAATTTACGGTGGTTCAGCTCCATCAACGCCCTACACCATTAATAAAAACGGACATGGGCCGGCCTGGGCTAATTCATTGTTTGAAGACAATGCCGAATATGGGTTTGGTATGGCGCTGGGTATTAAAAAAATGCGTCAGAGACTGGCTATGAAGATGGAACAAGCCATCGAAAACGGTAACATCAATCCAAAAACAAAAGAAGCTTTTGGTGAATGGCTTGAAAACATTGAGAATGCCGAAGGATCAAGAATGGCCACAGAAAAAGTTGTGGATGCCCTTAAAAATGAAAATGACCCGGTCGGAAAAGAAATCATGAATCTGAAACCATACCTCGTCAAAAAATCCGTTTGGATTGTTGGCGGTGATGGATGGGCATATGATATCGGATTTGGCGGACTTGATCATGTAATTGCATCGGGTGAAGATGTAAACCTGCTGGTACTCGATACGGAGGTTTATTCAAATACCGGAGGTCAGTCTTCTAAATCAACACCTGTTGGGGCGGTTGCAAAATTTGCTGCTTCAGGTAAGAAAATCCGGAAGAAAGATCTTGGAGTCATGGCTATGAGTTATGGCTATGTTTATGTTGCCCAGGTTTCAATGGGTGCAAACCAGAACCAGTACCTGAAAGCTGTCAGGGAAGCGGAAGCGTATCCCGGACCATCCCTGATCATCGCGTATGCACCTTGTATCAACCATGGCTTAAGAGCAGGCATGGGTAAATCACAAGAACAGGAAAAACTGGCCGTTGAATCGGGCTACTGGAGCCTCTACCGATACAATCCGTTGCTGGAAAGCGAAGGTAAAAATCCGTTCACGCTTGATTCAAAAGAACCAAAATGGGATAATTTCCAGAATTTCCTGATGAGTGAAGTCCGGTATACATCTCTTACAAAATCATTCCCTAAAGAAGCTGAAAGATTATTTGTTGCAGCAGAAGAAAACGCCAAATGGCGTTATAACAGTTATAAAAGAATGGCTGCCATGGATTATTCAGTATAAGCAGGGATTGAAACAATAAAAACTGACACCGGCTAAAATAATTTTCCGAATAAACTTCGGGAATACCATAGCCAAAATGTGTGTTAAATCATAGGTGCAGTCAACGTTTTTAACAATCAAAAGGGCAGTGATCACTGCCCTTTTTTATTTAAATTTAGTAAAAATAACATGTATTTTATATTTTTGTATCATACAGGTAAATGGAGTAATTATTGTGGGTAGAATAATGGCCATCGATTATGGAAGAAAAAGGGTAGGTGTTGCAGTAACCGATCCGTTAAAAATCATCGCCACCTCTCTGGAAACAGTGAAAACTTCTGAAATTTGGAATTTCCTGGAAGATTATTTAAAAAATGAACAAATAGAACATTTTATCGTTGGACATCCCAGGAAAATGGATGGTTCTTTGTCAGAATCCATGGAGTTTATACAGCCTTTTGTGAATAAGCTCAAAAAGAAGTACGGGAATATTCCCATCGAATATTTTGATGAACGTTTTACTTCAAAAATTGCGATGCAGGCAATGATTGAGGGCGGTGTGAAAAAAATGGCACGCAGAGACAAAAGCATGGTTGATAAGATAAGTGCCAACCTGATTTTACAGGATTATTTAAATTACAAGAAAAATGAAATGAGATGACATATCCGGTTTATGTTTATGGATCACCGGTTTTGCGCAAGGTAGCAGGACCAGTTGAAGAAGATATGAATGGGCTTTCCAGGCTTATTGAAGACATGTTTGAAACCATGTACAAATCTGATGGTGTTGGCCTTGCTGCACCTCAGGTTGGTATTTCAAAACGTATTTTTGTTATTGATGCATCACCAATGGCAGAAGAGAATCCGGAGTTGGAAGGGTTTAAAAAAGCATTTATCAACCCGGTTATTCTTTATCGGGAAGGTGATGAATGGCCATTTAATGAAGGATGCCTGAGTATACCCAATATCAGGGAAGATGTGAACAGGCCATCAGATATTGAAATTGAATATTATGATGAGAATTTTAAATTTTACCGGGAAAAATTTGATGGAATTAAAGCCAGGATCATTCAGCATGAATACGATCATCTGGAAGGAATTTTGTTTGTTGACCGTATAAATCCGCTTAAAAAGCGAATACTGCGCGGGAAATTAAATGCAATATCAAAAGGCAAAGTAGATATAAGCTATAAAATAAAATTTCCTGGTTAAAAAAATATTATG
>CAZAMT010000144.1:0-9876 GCA_964486145.1 uncultured Bacteroidales bacterium | reverse complement strand
CATAGATAAAAAATAATGATTATTGAACGTAACAGCATGTAAAGTGTAAAGTATAACAATAAGAATCAACAAATTTTTTACAGATTACCTGGATATCCTTAGAAATCTTGATATCGATGTAGTGGCAACCATCCGCTTTCCCTATGTATGTAATGATCGTTCAAAATGTAACCCGACCCAGGATCGAATAATCACAGATACAAAAGAATTAAATGAATTTATGTCAGATGCACGGAAATTTCTGGTGGCTGCTAATGGAAGGCTTACATATTTACAAATTCTGAATGAGCCTCTTGGAGCCGGCAGGTACGACAGTGTAAGAGCAGTTTATGGCGATCAAGCCGTTCATCACTGGTTTGATACTATCTTTACACGTTTTTACAACCTCCGAAATGAAGTGGCTCCCGAAATTGAGCTGTTATCTCCGTTGGTGCTGGTAAACGGTATACAGGATGTAAAAAATGGGGAAACTAAATTGTTCAGCTACAACATTACCTTAAAAACATTTGAAACAGCAAATACTTTCTGTGATGGAATATCCTACCACTGGTAACCCGAAACGCTTCACCAAATGGAATCATTAATGAATTATCTGGATACCACAACCATGTTATCTCTTGAAAAAGATGTATACCAGTTATGCACAGAGTGGTCGCGGGGACATGAGATACGTGATGTCTTTGAATCTGACCAGGAATATCTGGAAAATGTACGAGTTAATGAATGAGAGAAATTACAGGTTTGCTGCATATTTCAGTCTCATTCAGGGATACATTGACACAACTTATGTTGAAAACAAAAGCTGTGATATTAGAAACTACTGGTATGCCTTAGCTTCTTTTTATGCCACGCACCTGACCGAGGATGGAGTTTCCAACGGAGAAATTTACGATGCGTATCAGGATATGAAAGACTCCATTCGGATGTCATGCAATAAAACAGGATTGGAGCCGATGCTGTTATCAGACCCTCGGTGTAAGATTTACCCCAATCCGGCACATGGAAATACATTTTTTATTGAATTAAAAAATCCGGGAAATAATCCTTACCGGGTATCCATCATCGATATGCAGGGAAGAATAATTCGCAAAGGGATAAAGTTTAGGAATGATACTGAAATTGATATTGCTGCAATCCCTTCGGGGATGTATGTTGTGAAAATTTCGCCAGATGGACTGCAGAACATATCTCCATCATTTGTAAAACTTATGAAAAGGTGAAAGAAACATCTTTTGGGAAATCAATCTCTGGAACCCAACGGCAGATCCGGTGAATCGTTCTTCGGGGTATCGCCTCCGCTGAGTATCTTTTGCGCTCGCGGAGAACTTCGATGAACCGAACCCGGTTATTCCTGCGAGCATGGTGGAGTCAATTAAAACACACTTCCTCGTCCGTCGAAATGAATGCGAAGGAGGATTAAACCATTTTATGGTTATTGCATCCAACAGTCAAATCAATAAAACAATAGAATCATGAAACGAACATTTATCGTTATTGCCATTGTTGTTGCCGCCATAGTGGCCTTGGGATTCACTAATACGTGTGAAATATCCGTTCCCGCAAAATGGGAAAAGCTGGGATCCAAAAAAGTAAATTTCGGACTTGAACGTGATGTTATAAAGGTTTCTGCCAGGGAAGGCGGATTTACAAAAATGAAGGTATTCGTTACCGGTGGCAGTCTGAACATGCACAGGCTGGTGGTTCAGTATGGCAATGGCATGAAAGATGAGATTCCTTTAAAGCACACGTTTCATAAAGGAAGTCAATCACGGATCATTGATCTCAATGGAAGAAAAAGAATCATTCGGGATGTTACTGTCTGGTATGACACAAAAAATCGGTCCCGAAGAAGAGCAACAATACATATTTACGGGAGGCATTGAGCAAATTGAACCGCTTCACAGTGGATTGAACCGACATCCATTAAATCAACGAAGCACTTCATATCCGGGATTGAGAAACCAGGTTTTAATGGTTGACAGTTTTAACCCGTCAATTTTATCCGTATCCATATAATTGTAATCGAACAGGTCGCGAGGGTGTTGGCGGCTGAGGGCTGCCACAATTTTTCCACCGTAAAGTTGTTCCAGTGGCACGATTCGCGCCTTGCAGGTCATCCCGAATTCTGCCTGCGCTTTATCACATAACGGCATTTCAATTGTTGGCCCGATAATGCCCCGTTTAATCCCGTTTACTTCAATTTTAACAGTGCTGCGTCCCAGTGTGCATAAAAGTTTATTGGGTACCGGGCGTATATTTACCCCCGGCACTGCCCGCTGGAGTTGCTGACTGATTGTGGTCAGCTTTTTGTTGATTTCCGCCAGGCTCTCTTCCCTCGGTGCAAGTGGAATATAGGTCAAATCCACATCAACCGGGTAGCGAGGAAGATTTTTGATGAAAAGGTTTATGGCCGTGCCGCCATGAACTGCAAAATCTTCCTCCCGGTAGATTAGCGGCAATATGCGGAGTAAAAGACTGACCTGTTCTTCACAGAGCTTATTCATAATTTTTCAATTCTTCGGGTATTACTATCTGGTATTTTTTGTCGTACACGCCGTTAGGCACAATTTCCCGTTTACCGCTCCCGGTATCTACATTTTGTAAGTCCAGGTCACTAAACCAGGTATGACCGGCTTTTTCTGCCATGTACAGGAACAATCGTTTCATTTTTACCGATGTATTCTGCTCCACCAATGCCTGTACCATGCCGGGACGAAGCGCGGTAAGTTGCTCCATCACATAATACAGGTCCATGAGGTTGTACCGCTTGGGAACAAGGTTCAGGCATTCCATAAACGCCCGTTCCGGTGTGGAAACCAGTATTTCAAATGCCCCTTGCATCATGGTGGTTATGCCGGTATCTGAATCGAAATATTCCGAGGTAATGCATAATAAGTCCACGCCCCAGTCATGTTTTTTGAGCCAGGCAGGTACCCATTCACTTTTAGGGTAACCTACATACACAACCGGTCTTCCCATAGGGACATAATGTGAATATCCCGCCAGTTCCAGAGCAGATAAGCCACCAACATAAAAGTACTTGCCGGTTTGTTTGTTCAGCGACGATATAGCCCCGTATATAGTCGGGTTCTCTCCGGTGCGTGCCATAACACCTGCCCCGACCGGTGTCAGCCATTCGGAATCGCGGTACCGCCGTTGGAGCTCATATGATATACCATTCCTTTTCATCCACGATGAAAAGAACAAGGCCCCCGAAGGCAGCTTCTGAAGCAATTGGTTTATTTTAGTTGATTTTGGATTAAATGTGATCCCAACCGGAAAAGTGTCGAACTTTTTGCAAGAGGATTTTGATGTTGTTCTGAATGTAAAACAAGCTGAAAATCAAAAGAAAAAATTGAAGTTTTAACTTAAAATCGTTTAGATTTTTCTATGCTGTTTAGTGATAACTGTATGTTTTTAATCGTTTCTGAATTGATATCATATTTTCTTGCAATATTACTCCATTCTGCAATAGCACTTCTTACTTCGTCAATTATTGCTTCACCATCCTTTACCCCAAAGTGTTTGGCTAATTTCAGAAGATGTTTCTTGCCTGGGTTTTGACTCTCACCTGCAACCATTGTACTGTGAAATCCATATGAAGAGTAGGAAAAAGTAAGGTCATAAGCAGGAGCAAGTTGCCACTCTCCATTTGAATTCATCAGAAAAGAAAAGTTTTTGCTATGATCATCACGGTTATGACTAAATACATTAAACGCTGCTAAACGTAATACTTTTCTATATGCATTCACGTGTCTTTCCAGGCGAAATGCACAGTCCATTAAATGTCCATAGTCCATGGTGCTTGCTCTAAAATTGTCATGCATCAGTCCGGAAGCAGTATGAACATGTAATCTTGAATTGCCTGTTCTGTCAAATCTTTTGGTGCCAAAATATAGTTTACCCGATTTTCCTTCAAAAAGTTTACAATCACTCATTTCTATTCCGGCTTTTGTTGCCATTTTGTGGTAAGCGTATTCAATTTTTGCAATTTCAGGGTTGTCAGATGATGATGGGAATTTAATTATCCAATTCTCAAATCCGGAAGGCAGCTTTTCCTGTCCATGAATTATTTCTTCATTTTCCGGATTATAAGCAACAAATATTTTCGGTCTTGCACCACCCGATGAACCTCCAAGTGCAAATAGCTCTTCAATAATTTCAGAACCGCTTCCTTGTAAAATTAGATTCATTTCCCTGTCAATTACATCTAATTCAATCTGGGATGAAAGCTTAGTTGTATTTTCAAAACCAGGCTGGTATATAAGTGCTCCCATTCCGCCTGAACCAACAAAGGCCAATCGGTCAAGGGGAGTAATTTTCGAAATGTCTGTTCCTTTAGAACTTAAAGTTCTGTCAAGCAGTAGTCGTCCCCAACCATCGGGCAGCGAATCGTTAAAAACGCCAAACAGTCCATCAAAAGGTTCTTTTTGACAGGTACTAATTTCATTGGTAAAAGGAAGTTTTATTGGTGACAGGTTCAAGCCTGAAGATATAAAATCTGAGTTATACCGAAAGTATATCTTTTGTCCAGAGAACACCAGTTCACCAACTTCATAGTTTTGGCCCTCAATACTAAGAGAAACAAATAGTTTATTTATTGTTTTCATAGTCTTTATTTATTGGTGAAAAGCTTTTTAACGTCATTTAAATCATCACCGGATTGAAAGATTGAGTCAAAATCTTTAAGTCGTCCACTTAAATGAGCCAGTTTAAGAAGAGCTACCAGCGATATTTTACCTGTATTTTCAAAACGCTTAAGACTACCTAATGAAACGCCAGAACGTTCAGCCATCTCTTTCTGCGAAAGGCGAAGATTTTTACGCAACAATTTATGTCTTTCAGCTATTGCTTTACTTTGCTCCAATGGAGTTGATTCTAAAGAATACATTTTATTTCAGTTAAAATATTAGTCAAATATACATAATAACAAACAAAATAGCTAAAATATTAACCAATGTATATCTAATGTGATGAGTAAACCGGTCCTTATGAATTGACTTGAATCCAATTTTATATTGGCCAATAGTTCGAACTACTCCAAATGTCTGCTAAGCTAATGTTTTTGGGCATTTTGATTACTCTTTATTTCTCTTGGGTTAAAGCAAGAAAAAACTCCGCAATCTCATTATTGATACGGAGTCTATGTTCTTTGTGATCCCAACCGGAGAAATGTCGAACTTTTTGATTGAAGATTATGATGCTATGTTGAAGTTTATGAATATTGAGACGCAGAATAGAAAGAATAAATTTTAGACAAAAAAACTGTTTTAAAAGCTTCATTTTAAATCCTGAATGAATTCTCCGACAGAGAGAATGCGCTCACTATTTCTTTTATTAAATAATAAGTGTTCAAAGTCTCTCTTTTTCATATTCAGATCGACTGTTTTTAGTGTTTTAGACACTGAAGTTTTTAAATCCCCGAGGTTACGAATGTTTAGCTTTTCAGCAAGAAAAGAATAATCTGGTTGTGTTTGCGCTAACAAAAACATTACGTCATAAAAATCCCTGCCTTTTCCGCGGGAAAGCATTGCCGATATTTTCATAGAACATAACACACCGTCAGGAGGAACCGGAAATGGGAAATACAGACCACAACCTTTTATATTAGCCAATATTGGTTTGTAAGACATTTGCTGATCCTCGCTTTCAACCTTAATTAGAAATCGTTCTTCTTTATGGACGGAAAGCCCCATTTCAAAAAGCAGTTCCGGGAAATGAATATTCCTGCGAAAGGCTGTCAATTTTTTATTTTCACGATCACGTACTTCAACTTTTAGTCCATCACGCTTTAAAAAGGTTATTACAGCGTCAGTCATTTCCATGAATTCTTCTTTTGAAAAGTCTTTGCAATCAAAATCCAGATCTTCGGAGAAGCGATCAATCCCTTTTACCAACCTCAAATTTGTACCCCCAATAAATGCTATCTTTTTAATAAACTGAGTGGTGGAAAGGAAATCCAGAATTAATAACTGGATGTATTCTTTCAGCATATATTTTTGAAATGAGGCGTTTTCTCTTATTGCGGGGGGGAAGAAGTTTTTTATCAATTCCAATTGCATCATAAGCCGTAAGTATTTTTTAACAATTTCGCTCTTTTTTGGAGCGCTTTACTTTTAAATTTCAATAAATAATCTTCCAACCGTTGAAGATCGAGTTCATCCAGTAAAAAATCCTCGTCAAGTCGTAATTCTTCCATTTCCTTTTCTGAATTGTAAAATGGATAGAGATACAGTAAGTCCAGCAACGCCTTTTCGGGCCGGGCAAGTTGTAATGACTGGTCATTAGCAATAGTTTTAAAGTCATAGCCAAACATCAGTTCTTCCCGAATGCTTTTATATTCGTATTCACCAAATTCATTTTGAAAACTTGCTGTTTTCATAGAGGTAACGCTTGTGATTTGAACCACTGCTTCAGGAATAATTCCGTAGAATGCAAGTGCTGTATGTAAACTTATATATGAAGGTCGATAAATACGGTTTGCGAAGAACAAGGTAAAGTCAGGTTTGTTTTTGTATTCAGGGAATGTGTAGTATCCCTGACGCAGACGAACCAGAAGTCCTTTTTTTACCCAACGGACAAAATTGTTCCTGTCAAAATCCGGCTTCCATGCATAAACCTGGTGCGTATTAAAACACACCAAATCAAACATTCTGTTTTTAAATTCAAGATAATTCATCAACTCTATAAATTATATTGCAATCTATTCGTTTCTATTTTGCATTAAAAATAATGCATTTTAGAAATAAAACAAACAATATTGCTATAATAAAATTGTTAAAAATGAATTGAAATAAAAACAGGAGTATGAAGACAAATCATACTCCTGCACAGACAAATTACCCAAGTGATCCCGAGAGGACTCGAACCCCTACCATAAGAACCGGAATCTTACGTTCTATCCAGTTAAACTACGGGACCTTTTGGGGTAAAAGTAGTCATTTTATGTCAATTATTTACCCACGGTTTCTTTCTGAAACCAACGCTCTGACTTTCATGAAATAAAAAACCCCGGAATATTTCCGGGGTTCTTATATATAATGCAAAATCTTTTTTATCTTGCCGCGAGTGCATTTTCAACTTTTCGTGCCGAATAGTTTATTTTTAGCGCACTTGCTTTTCTTAATTCCTGTTTTACATCGGTTACTATACCCATTTTTGTATTATCGTCAACCTTAAGGGACACGGTCATCATTTTCTGATCATTTTCACTCATTTGCTCTCGTTCGCTTGTGATAAAATCTCTGATATCCTTAACTGTAGCAAACTGCTCATTTAACTGGATCCTTGGTTGAGTACCATAAGTAGACTGGAAAGGCCGTTTTGGTTCCCCAATATAAATATAGCTAACAAGTGATTTTTTCTCCAGTTTTTTCACCTCGGTTGCTGGTGGTACAGTCACATTAATTTTGAGTGTAACCTCCCTCATTACTGTGGTGACCATGAAAAAGAACAGTAACATAAAAACGATATCAGGCAGGGATGCTGTTGAAATTCCGGGCATTTTCCCTTTCCCTTTTCTACTAAATTTAGCCATAATTAACCTCCTATGTTTTTAGGTTCTGCCTCCGAGATCCTCAACGGGTATACATCTCTGATTGCGTCGATTCTGCTTTCATCGTCCGGATCTGAAGGATCAAGAGCCTCAAAAATGACTCCGAATTTCTGCATTGCCAATTCGTTACGCAATTCGTTATATGCGGCAACCAATTCATTCTGCACTCTTAAGTACATACCATAAGATGTTCCGTTGTCATTCTGGAGAGAAATTACCTGTTTTGAAACATCAACCGTTCCAAACAAAGGTATTTCCTGTGGTTCTTTCTCAGGAAGATTTTCTTTGTCTTCCGGATTTGCAATAAACTCCTTCGCTCTTTCCCGCAAATTACGAATATCGATAAATTCACCTTCAACCATGAGTTGGTCGTTTCGGTTTACAAGAACAATAAAAACATTCCTTTCGCGGATTTCATTATCCTGTTCCTGCTCTTCTTCCGGCATAGGCGGAAGCCTGCGAGACAAGCCCGAATCAATATCCATGGTTGTGGCTACGAGGAAAAAGATAAGCAAGAGGAAGGCTATATCAGCCATCGATCCCGCGTTTATTTCCGGTAAATCTCGTTTTGCCATACCAATTTTTACTTAAAAAATTTAGCTATTTCTGAATACATTATTGATAACACTGCCAGGCCAAGTAATAAGTACATAGATATTAATCCAGTTCCTGCCCACTTAAGGGTTTCTGGATTATTATCTGTTCCCTGATATGCAGTTAATTGCATAATCTGGTCGGAAGCAAGTAAATATCCAACCACAACAACCACACCAATAAATACAAGGGCAATCAATGCTTTTGTTGCATTTTTAGGATTGGCGATCATGTAACCCAATGGAAAAATGATTGCCAAAACAGCACCAATTCCGAGAAGAGCCTGGGCCCATCTTAATATTAAATTGGTGATTGTTGGTTCTTCAAGATTTGTTCCTGTGGTACCCTCCACATCAGGTCCGAAGTAAAATATAAGGATAAGTACGGCGGACACAGCGAGGAGAATATATAATAAAATCGACAATATTCTCTGTAAAGACATATTAATTACTTTTTAAGATTATATTTTACCAGTAAATCAATCAATGAGATGGATGCATCCTCCATATTATTAACGATACCATCAATTTTCGATACCAGGTAGTTGTAGAAAATCTGAAGAATAATTGCTACAATAAGACCGGAAACTGTAGTAATAAGAGCTACTTTAATACCACCTGCTACCAACGAAGGTGAAACATCACCAGCCAACTGAATAGAGTTAAATGCGTCAATCATACCAATTACTGTACCCATGAATCCTAACATCGGTGCAATAGCGATAAAAAGGGAAATCCAGGATAGGTTTTTCTCCAGTAATCCCATTTGCACGCTACCATAGGATACCACGGATTTTTCAACCACTTCAATACCTTCTTCGGCCCTGTCGAGGCCCTGATAGAAGATACTGGCCACAGGCCCTCTGGTATCGCGACATACATCTTTTGCAGCTTCAATACCTCCGGCTTCAAGTGCATCCTCAATTTTTTTCAACAATTTATCCGTGTTCGTTGTTGCAAGGTTTAGGTAAATAATCCTTTCAATTGCGAGTGCCAAACCAAAGATCAATGTCAAAAGCACAGCACCCATAAATCCTGCACCACCTTCAATGAAGGTTTTCTTAATTTGCTTATGAAGCGTTGATTCCTCAGCAGGAGTTTCAGCTTCATCAACCATCTCGGCTGCTGGTTCGGCAACCTGGGTAGCAGTGGTGTCTGGTTCCTGCAACGTATCTGCTTCCTGAGCAATTAATTTTGATGCACCCAAACTAAGCATCCCTATAACTGCTAAAAATGTAAATAGTTTTTTCATGGCCTGTTCTTAAATTTTAAATTATTATTCAAATTTTTGTTCTAAAATATTATAATTTTTAATTATACACAAACAAATCATCCACATCCGGGTAAAAATCAGTGAATTGCTGCTTTATCAACTCCAGCAACAGATTTTATATTTTGCAAATATAACTCCCACATTTATGAATAGGATGAAAAATACCTGTAAAATTCATAAATCTTTTAATCTTTTTTCATTTCAGTATGGTAAAACCAATAAATACCCCGATTTATTATTTCTTGGGTAAAGAAAATTACCCTCTTCAAACTAAAATATAATTTTAAAAGAACGTCATTTATCAAATTCCCGTGATGTTTATCATTTTCATAAAATTTTATGCATCACCGGGATTTTAATAATCCGGCCAAATGTATGAAAATAATTTATTTCAAACAAACCTACGTTTTCTATAAATGTTATATGTTATGAATTAAAATAATTTGACTGAGGTT
>CAZAMT010000143.1:0-9878 GCA_964486145.1 uncultured Bacteroidales bacterium | reverse complement strand
GATTGAAATGAGTGCCAAATTTCAGGTTTGGTCACAAATTTTAAACACATGAAAACAACCATTAAATTTAATCATATGACAGCAATTGATGTGGACAAATCATCAGACAACGAACGTTATGCTTATCTCATCCAACAAATCGTTGAATCAGGAATGGTTTGGTTACTGCAAGCCAGTGATGGAATGTTTGCAATGTTTGAAGATCCATCAGGTAATGAGTATATTCCCGTGTGGCCCCATGAAAATTCGACAATGAAGTATATTTCAGATGACTGGGAAGATTATACGGCAACCAGTATGAATTTGAAAGAGTTTTTAGCGTGGCTTGAAGAACTTGAGAACGACCAAATTATTATTGGAGCGTTTCCAAAAGACAACATGCAGGTTATTCCAATACAACCGATCGAAATGAAAAGCCATTTGAAGGATGCTTCCAAAAAATTTTAAATGCTATTGTTCCAACACATTCGCATCAAAGTATGCAAGTTCTCCATTATCAATTTTATAGTTGATTACCAAAGGGCGACAACATATTTCACAATCTTCAATGTATTCCTGATGCTCAACAGAAGGATCGACTAAAACAGCAATTTGAGCATTGCAGTATGGACAAAGCAATGTGTGTTCCATTTGGCTCATGGTAGAGAAGATTTTGACATTTAATGGTCGCGAAGATGTTAAAAAAATAATTCGTTTTAAAACCGGAACAGTTAAACCAAGGATTATTATTTTTGTTAGTACAAATCATGACACCGTAAATAGTCGACTGTAAATAATTTATGAACAGAGGACAACTTGCCCCGATATTTTTTCGGGGAGTTCAATCAAGTTAATTAATAAGGCTAATTGATCCGATCATCAAAATTGAACAAACAATTCATGAAAAAAAATATTAAAGTAATATCCTTCATTGCCATCTCCGTCCTGCTATTATTTCTTATTCTGAATTATAAAATTGGATTTTTTAAAAACAATTCCGCACAGGCTGTTTCTGCCAGGGGAGCTGGTGGGCCGGTTGCTGTTAATGCAGTAATTGTAAAATCACAACAACTGGAAAACAACCTAACAGTAACCGGATCTTTAATTGCCAACGAATATGTAGAATTATCCACGGAAATGCCCGGAAAAGTGACAAATATTTATTTTGAAGAAGGAGACCGTATTGAAAAAGGTACGTGTTTACTAACCATCAATGATGCTGATTTGAAAGCCCGCCTTGAAAAATTGAAACTTCAGAAAAAATTGAATGAAGATAATGAATACCGTCAACAGGTTTTATTTGAGAAAGAGGCAATAAGCAAAGAAGAATATGAAGTTGCTTTAACAGAATTAAACAAAGCAGAAGCTGATATCAGGGAAGTGGAAGCTCAACTTGATAAAACAAAGATTCTGGCACCATTCAACGGGATCGTTGGTCTAAGGTATGTCAGTGAAGGAGCTTTTGTAAATACCAATACCACTATTGCAAGCTTTTTAAGCATAAATCCTATAAAAATCGACTTTTCCATACCTGGCAGATATAGTCATCTAATCAGTGAAAACCAAACCATCCGATTTACTGTTGATAATTTTGACAAACCGTATGAAGGAGTAATTTATGCAATTGAACCTCAAATAGATCCTCAAACGCGTACCCTCAAAATCAGGGCTATCTCCAACAATAAAACCAACGATTTATTTCCTGGTAAATTCGTAAATGTCTCTTTAAATCTTGAGACCATTGATGAAGCACTTATGGTTCCAAACATTTCCGTTATCCCTGAATTAAATACCCATAAAGTTTTTTTACTCCAAAACGGTCAGGCCCGTGCTGTAAATGTAGAGATTGGAATCAGAACCGATGACAACATTCAAATCACAAAAGGATTGGCGCCGGGAGATACAGTAATTACCTCGGGAATTCTTGAAATCAGGGAAGGTTCACCTGTGCGAGTTACATCATTAAATTAGTTAAAAGAGATGCCCAGTTTATCAACCATAAGCATACAACGGCCAGTACTGGCCATCGTAATGTCAATTATTATTGTTTTGTTTGGTATTATCGGATTCAATTTTCTCGGGATACGGGAATACCCCAGCGTAGATCCGCCCATTATTTCGGTGACAACTATTTATACAGGGGCAAGTGCGGAAATAATTGAAACACAAATAACCGAGCCTCTGGAAGAATCCATAAACGGAATTGCCGGTATTAAAACATTGACTTCAGTTAGCCGTGACGGCAGGAGTACAATCACTGTGGAATTCGACCTGGATGTTGATCTGGAAGCTGCAGCAAACGATGTACGCGACAGGGTATCACGTGCTTTGTATAACCTTCCGCCGGATGCCGACCCGCCTGTTGTAGCAAAACGCGATGCCGATTCACGTCCCATCGTGTTTTTAAACATCAAAAGCGACAAACGCTCGTTGCTTGAACTTACTGAGATTGCTGACAACCTGTTCAAAGAACGTCTTCAAACCATTCCCGGCGTTAGCCAAGTGAATATTTGGGGTGAAAAAATGTACTCGATGCGCTTATGGATGTATCCCGAAAAACTAACAGCCTTTGAAATAACACCAGTTGATATTTATAATGCAGTACGTGCAAATAATCTCGAACTGCCATCAGGAAGGGTAGAAGGGGATGATGTTGAACTCACGGTACGAACTGTTGGAAGGATTAATACTCCGGAACAGTATAACAACCTCATCATTAAAGAGGATGGTAGCAATATCGTGCGATTTCGGGACATTGGATATGCAGAGCTTGGACCAGAAAACGAACGAACCATTCTGAAAAGGGATGGAATTCCAATGGTTGGTGTTGTACTTTATCCGCAACCCGGCTCGAATCATATCGAAATAACAGACGAATTTTACCAGCGTGTTGACCAAATTGAACTTGACCTTGCTCCCGATTTAGAACTTGGAATAGGATTTGATACTACCCGATACATTCATCAATCCATTGATGAGGTACAGCAAACCATTTTCATTGCTTTTGGCCTGGTGGTTCTGATTATTTTTATTTTTCTGCGCGACTGGCGCACAACACTGATACCTGTCATTACCATCCCCATTGCGCTAATTGGGTCATTTTTTATCATGTACATTGCTAATTTCTCCATTAATGTGTTAACCCTGCTGGGAATTGTTCTTGCCATTGGTCTGGTAGTAGATGATGCCATTGTGGTACTTGAAAATATTTACAAACGGGTTGAAGCAGGTGAGGATCCGAAGGAATCCAGTGAGAAAGGAATCAAAGAAATCTTTTTTGCCATCGTTTCAACTACCATTGCACTGGCCTCGGTTTTTATCCCGGTTATTTTTCTTCAGGGATTAACCGGAAGGTTGTTTCGTGAATTTGGGATCGTAGTTGCCGGAGCTGTTATCATTTCATCTTTTGTTGCCCTGACATTGTCTCCCATGCTATGTTCCAAAATTCTAAAACAACGAAAACAACACAACTGGCTTTATACCAAAACCGAGCCTTTTTTCCAATGGTTGAATACAAAATATAACCGATCCCTCGAAGCATTTATGAAACAGCGGTGGCTGGCTTTTGTTATCATTGCCATTTCCATTGGTGTGGCATTTCTTGTTGGAACACATTTACCACAGGAACTCGCGCCGCTTGAAGACAGAAATGAGTTTTTCATTTCTGCAACCGGACCGGAAGGAGCAACGTTTGAATACATGGATGAATTTGTGGATTCTGTAAATCAAATGACCCTCAGGGTAATTCCTGAAATGGATGCTCTTATTTCCGTTACTTCACCCGGGTTTGGCGCCTCATCATCCATTAATTCTGCATTTTTTAGGGCAAACCTGATCGATGCTTCCCGCCGTGATTCATCGCAAAGCGAAATAGTCCAAAGATATCGTGAACATCTTGCAAATTACACAAAAGCCCGGACCTTTGTGGCCGAGCCTCAATCCATAGGACAGGGCAGGAGCGGATTGCCCGTGCAATATGTAATTCAGGCACCAAACCTTGATATGCTTAAAGAAATCTTACCAACATTCCTGGAAAGGTCCCGGCAGGACCCCACGTTCAATTTCATAGATGTGGATTTGAAATTCAATAAACCGGAGATTAAAATTGAAATTGACCGTGACAAAGCAAGGTTGATGGGTATATCCGTTCAGGACATAGCTCAAACATTGCAGCTTGCACTGAGTGGTCAGCGATTTGGATATTTCATCATGAATGGTCAGCAGTACCAGATTATTGGGCAGGTTGTAAAGCAAAAACGTGATGAACCCTTTGACCTGCGTGAGCTTTACGTTAAAAACCACAACGGACAACTCATTCCGATGGATAACGTCGTGAGTCTTGAAGAGCAGAGTACACCGCCACAGCTTTACCGGTTTAACAGGTACGCTTCGGCAACCGTTGCCGCGGGACTTGCTGAAGGCAAAACCATTGGCGATGGCATTGAAGCCATGAACCGGATTAAAGACGAAGTACTTGACGAAACATATACCACAGCGCTGACCGGAGTATCTGCTGAGTTTCAGGAGAGTTCCTCGAACTTGTTTTTTGCATTCATTTTTGCGATCGTGTTGATTTACCTGGTTTTATCAGCACAGTTTGAAAGTTTCAGGGACCCGTTTACCATCATGTTTACGGTTCCGCTGGCACTGGCGGGAGCGCTTTTTAGTTTACTCCTGTTTAATGAAACCATCAACATTTTTAGCCAGATTGGTATGATCATGTTGATAGGGCTTGTGACAAAAAACGGGATCCTGATTGTTGAATTTGCAAATCAGCGAAAGGCGCGCGGACACAATACCAAAGATGCCATCATCGGTGCAGCCGAATTACGTTTCAGACCCATTCTCATGACCAGTTTATCAACAATTTTGGGTATTTTGCCCATTGCACTGGCGCTGGGAGCAGGTGCAGAAAGCCGCGTATCCATGGGAATTGCTGTTATTGGAGGATTGTTGTTTGCAACAGTCCTTACACTTTATGTCATCCCGGCAATTTATAGCTACCTGAGTGGAAAACAAAAACGATTGATACGAATGTAACACCCGAACCAAATGAAAATTGAATTCATGTTTTTTATAAAAGATAAAATTATTCAAGCTTCTCTCATCATTATTTGCATCAGTATGAGTACGAAAGCCCAGGAAGCTTTAACACTCGACCAAGCCATAACAACCGGCCTTGAAAATAATTTTGGGATTCGTCTTGCCAAAAAAAATGTTGACATTGCCAAAAATAATTATTCACGGGGCAATGCAGGGTTTTTGCCAAGTGTTGAAGTGACCGCTAATCAAAATTTTACAATCGAGGATACAAAGCAGGAGTTTATTGAAAACCGAACTCAGGAAAGAGACGGTGCCCGATCCCAGCGGTTTAATGCCGAAGCAGCCTTGCAATGGACTATTTTTGATGGGCTGGGCATGTTCATCAGGTATGATCGCCTCGCTGAACTAAAAAAATCAGAGGATTTTAACCTTAAATATACCATTGAGAATCAGGTAGCCAATATCATAAAAGCTTATTATAGCGTTGTGTTGGAACAGGAACGCACACATGTTTTAAAAGACAACCTGCTGTTTTCAAAACGTATTCTCGATGTCGCTAAATCAAAATATGAAATCGGGAAATTCTCCCGGCTTGATTACCTCACGGCTCAAGTTGATTATAATTCAGATTCAAGCAACTACCTGGCTCAAACCGAAAGGTTTAAAAATTTAAAAGTTGAACTTAATCAGCTTATCGGACGCTCACCCGGAACGGAATATGATGTAATGCATGCGATTGACATAAACAGTACCCTGATACAACATGAGCTATTGCAAGGTATGTTCAATCAAAATCCATTACTTAAGCAACTTGAAGCAGGTAAAGCCATTTCATCGCTTCAACTTCAGGAAATACGTTCCCAGCGGTATCCGGTAATCAATCTGAATGCAGGTTATGCATATGGTTCTTCTTCGGCAGAAGCTGGATTCCTGGTTAGCAGACAGGCATTTGGTCCAACGTTTGGTGTTTCAGCCCGGATAAACATATTTGATGGTAATAACCTAAACCGGCAACAACAGAATGCACAGATTCAGGTGGAAAAAGCAAATATCTCTTTTGATGAAGCAAAAAATGAAATGGAGGCTGCGTTGCGAAAAGCATTCATTCAATATCAAAACAGCCTTGCGCTTATTAATCTTGAGAAGTCAAATGTAACGGTAGCTGTTGAACGGGAAGAAATCGCTTTTGAACGTTATGAAATTGGCAATTCATCAGCCATTGAAGTACGCGAAGCACAGCTCAACCGGCTCAATGCGGAGATACGATACCTGAATGTGATGTATAATGCAAAAGTATCTGAAACAGAACTTCTTCGGTTAAGCAGCATCATTTTGAACTAAAACAAAGTTTACTTGTTTAAAACCTGGTTGCGTAAATTTAGTTTTCAACCATAAGAAGTAATCGAAAATCTTTGAAAAATGAAATACACTTTCACTCTTGCAGTTCTTGTTTCCTCGGTTATTCTCCTTTTAGGTTTCCGAACAGATATATCAATCAAACAAAGTAATCCGGCGGTAAATTATCAGCAATACTGTGCTCAATGTCATGGAAACGATTTCCAGGGAGGAAATGCACAAAGCCTGATGGATGGAATATGGCAATTTGGTGAAGGAGAAAACTACATTTTCAGGAACATTAAATTCGGTATACCTCATCTCGGTATGCCCTCCTATGAATCAACACTCAACGATGATGAAATTAGAGATCTTGTAAAATACATTCAGGAAACAGCAGAAGCCCAGGGCGTAACCCGTCCGCCAATACCTGATGAACTTGAAACCATAGATTATAAACTTGAAGTAGAGGATTTTGCAACGGACGTAAGAATTCCCTGGAGCATTGATTTTGTAGATGAAAACAAAGCATTTATTACTGAAAAACCAGGACAATTAAGAACTGTGGAAAATGGTAATCTATTGCCCGATCCGGTTTCTGGTATCCCTGAAGTACTTTTTGCAGGCCAGGGAGGATTAATGGATGTTGCACTTCATCCGAATTACAAGGATAATGGATGGATCTACCTGGCTTACAGCCATGAGATCAAAGGTACAGGTAATGAAAGACGCCCACCAGCAATGACACGGATCGTTCGGGGTAGAGTACAAGCTAACCAATGGGTGGATGAAGAAGTAATTTATGAAGCGCCACATGAATCCTATCGTACTACACGTCATCATTATGGTTGTAGGATTGTATTCGATCCTGAGGGTTACATGTACTTTGCAATAGGGGATAGGGGCAGACAGGATCAGGCACAGGATTTAAGCCTCCCCAATGGTAAAATACATCGTATATTCCCAGATGGTAGGATACCAAAAGACAATCCGTTCTATAATCAACAAGATGCTTTACCAACCATTTATACGTATGGCAATCGAAATCCACAGGGTCTTGCCGTTCATCCGGTTACCGGCGATGTATGGGAAACCGAACATGGGCCCATGGGCGGCGATGAGCTAAACCTTCTCAAAGCCGGTGTAAACTATGGATGGCCCGTGATTACTTACGGGAGAAACTACAATGGTACAATTATCACTGATATTGTAAGGAAAGAAGGTATGGCACAGCCAAATCTTTATTGGAAACCATCCATTGCTGTCTGTGGGCTTGACTTTTACAAGGGTGATTTATTTCCGAAATGGAATAACAAGCTTCTTGTGGGTGCATTAAAATATGAAGAAGTTCAATTACTTGATATTGTTGATGAAAGGGTTATGCATACAGAAACCATTTTAAAAAATGCGGGGAGAGTCAGAGATGTTGCAACCGGGCCGGATGGCGCTATTTATGTAGTTCTTAATAACCCGGATAAGGTGATACGTTTAATTCCGGAAAAATAGAGAAACAGAAACCATTGAAGCTGCAACATATATGCATTTCAACCCCATTGGGTCCGGTTCAAATTAGCGGTAGTGCACATCATCTTCAGCTTATACGTTTTGTGGATCAGCCGGTAAATGCAGAATGTGAACAATCAATTGAAGCTACCCGGCTATCCAATCATGTGAATAAACCATTAACAGATAATACAATACATGCAAATGGACGGATTGTTGAGGTTGCCAGACAATTATTGCGCTATTTTCAAGGCAATATCACGAAATTTAATTTAACCGAAATCCCGGAAGGAACAACATTTCAACAGGCCGTTTGGAAGATTATTTCACTCATTCCCTTTGGCAAAACCCGTACCTATGTTTCCATTGCAAAAGAATTAGGCGATACAAAAAAAACCAGGGCGGTTGGCTCAGCCGTTGGTGCAAATCCTTTATTGGTTTTTATTCCATGTCACCGGGTAATATCGTCAAATGGCAAACTCACCGGATATGCCGGGGGAATTAATCGAAAACAATGGTTGTTAAAACATGAACACCAAATTTTAACCGGCCAGAAAACACTTTTCTGACTTTTAATTATGACCCTGCGCCAGGCAACATTTGCGCCTTTTCATTCATTTTCAGCACTTTGCCCCGCATTACGTTTATACATTGCCAACAGTTTTAATTTTGTTCTTGTTTTTTCAATCGTTTTTTTTGCTCTATCATGTCTTTTCGCTATTTCTGGCAAATCCTTATTTAGCCAACCCATGACCATGATAATTGTATTATGCGTTTCTTCAAGCTTATTTAAGTCCCAGGAAACTGGTTCGTGATGGAAGATTCTATTCCTAAAATCCCGAATTTTATTAATCGGTGCTGATATCTTATTTCGCTGTCGCTGTTTCTTCTCAACGTATGGAAATGTTTTTCTCAAAGGTTTCCATAGAACTCTTTCGTATTCAGCATTTAAAAGTCTAACCCAAAAACCTAATGTCAATTCTGCTACAACTTTATTTGCAGAAATATTTTCATTTCTATTCGCTATATGTTTTTTTGCTGTATTAATACTATTTTTTAAGTTTCTTAATCCAGGAATAAATTCAACCTTAAGATACCAATCTTCTGTTCCAAAGTATTCTGTGAGTTCGCGATTTAGACTATTTCTTAGCGCAACTTCAAAGATTGACAAAATGGAATAAAAGGATTCTGACAATTCAATGTTTGAATGATAATGTTCGATTGCTTTCGTTTCATTATCAGGATATATCTTAAAGTATTTTCCCATTCGTTGAGTCGAAAATACTTTCTCATATAATTGTCTATTCATATACTTTTTCTTATCTTTGTGCTACGCAGTCCCGGTAGTTCCTCTCCCAGATATTAGATGCTGGTGATGAATCCGGGTTTTTTTATGCTTTAAAATAATATTTCTTCCATTCTTTTCAATAAAATTTTCCTGATGAGCAGGTCGTCTTTTAAATTGTTATCCTCCTGATTTCTTCGCTTTATATCCCATGTCATTCAACAATTCCATTACACGCTCCCGAAAATCCCCCTGGATAAGAATTTCACCGTTCTTCACCGAACCTCCAACACCACATTTCGATTTCAACTGTTTGCCAAGTTCTTTCAAATCATCTCCGGTACCTGTAAACCCGGTTACAAGCGTTACCTGCTTACCACCGCGAGATTTTTTATCAAGCAATACCTTTAAATTCTGTTGTTGCGGAGGCAGGGTTGTCTGTACATTCTCCCTTTCATACTCGTAATCAAAACCAGGATCCGTTGAATATACAACACCTTCACGACTTTTTTTATTCTTTTTGGACATATGTGTAAACTTTAATTTACGGATTATACAAAATTAATTATTGAATACAATGGAAAACATCAGCGAAAATTCATGGCTATCTGAATTAACCCCGACGTAATTTTCAAATTCTTTATGGGATGAAGAAAAACTCAATTTCTGTTTATAATTTAACACCATTAGAATTAGAACGCTGATGACGCTGATTTTACAGATAATCGCTGAT
>CAZAMT010000142.1:0-10080 GCA_964486145.1 uncultured Bacteroidales bacterium | reverse complement strand
GGGCAAGTTGTCCTCGGTTCATAAATTAATATTATAACTTATGAATAGGGAAGGTTAGAGGGGACAACATGGAAATTTATTGTTTTTTTTGTTTTATGTAAGTTTTAACTTGACCAGAGTAGTTTCGTAGTTACCCAAAAATTTTTATGTTTGCCATCGTAAAACGCTAGAGATGGACCACAAAAACTGGCATGCCCTGTATACGAGATCGAGGTGGGAAAAAAAGGTACTGAAAGAGTTTCAATACCTTGGTATTGAAGCATATCTTCCTTTACGTAAGACATTAAAGCAATGGAGTGATCGTAAGAAGAAGGTGGAGGAACCGATTATTAAGTCGTATATATTTGTTAGGATAGGAAAAGATAATCGACATTTGGTTTTTCAAGCCGATGGGGTAGTCAATTTCGTTTATTTTGATGGAAAACCGGCAATCATAAGGGATAAGGATATAAAGGCATTTCAGCAACTTGTTGATAAAAATATTGATTTCGAGGTGACCACGGAAGCAGTTAAGAAGGGTCAGAAGGTGAGAATTGTATATGGTGATTTAAAGGATGTGGAGGGCGAAATTTCAGAAATACTCGGCAAAAAGCAAATAGCTATTCGGATTGACCAGATAGGATTCAGCCTTGTTGTAAAAATACCTTTTCAGTATACCGAAGTGATGGCAGAATGCAGTGAATAAGATTACTTTTTTTTATGTTTGTCGGAAAGATACATCCGGACGACGAAATCAATCGTGTCATCCAGGCCGCGGAACTTTAGGTTCATCGTGTCTTTAACTTTATTGTTGGCGTAAGTTTTTAAGTTAAATCCGGCATCAGCAGTTTCCTTTGTAATTGCCGGTTTGCTTCCCGAAATTTTTGAAGCCAGCCAGGCCGTCCGCCAGGCAAGGCCTGCAATAAAGCTATTCACTCGAATGCCAGGCTCGGGCTTATCAAGTTTTTTTGCAATTCTTGTAAATACATCTTTGTAAAAAACGTTCTCCGCATTCAGGATATATCTTTCGTTTACATTTTCACTGTCCATGAGTATAACCATGGCATTTACCACATCCCGTACATCAACGAATCCGGTTTTTCCGGGTGGGTAAAACTTCAGACCTTTATAAATATTCTCAACAATGGAAGCGCTTCCTGATTGCCAATTTCCAGGGCCAAGTATAACCGAAGGGTTTACAATAATTGCATTAAGACCTTCGCACGTACCACGCCATACCTCCATTTCTGATTTGAACTTGCTGATGGCGTATGTGCTTCGACCTTTTCCTGATTTCCACAATGTTTTTTCCGTTATATCTTCGTCTTCTGAAGGCTCTCCCAATGCCGCAACTGAACTGACATGGCAAAGCTTTTTAACATCCGTTGTCAGACATGCGTCGACAATATTTGCTGTACCGGCAATGTTGTTGATTAGCATGGTGCGTTTATCAGACGGATTAAAAGAAATAAATGCAGCACAGTGATACACGTGTTCCATGCCAGCACAGGCTTCAACCACGGATGGCAGGCTCAACAGATCAACATCCACCCATTGTATTTTTGAGAAATAGGATTCCGGATTTTCTGTATAATATGAAAAAATGGATTTTACTTTATTCAGATTGCTTGATGGTCTTTTTACAGCCATCACTTCCATTCCTTTTTGAAGGAGTTCCAGCAAAAGATGTGCGCCAACCAGTCCGGTTCCTCCGGTAACCAATATCATAGAAGTTTATAATTTATGTTTATCCCAAATTAATTTCTTACCAAATCCCAACCGGTTATCTGTCATTTTGATGTATGTAATTTCCAATATCCAAAGGTTGGTTTTCATTAAAGCAGCAAAGGGAAAACGTTTCAGATAAATTTGTTTATGTTTTTTATTATCTGTTTTTTCAACGTAACCCTGAAACTGTATTCCCTGTATTTTACCAATTTCATTCGTTTCTAAAACAACAGAACCGGCAACAAAATTGTTGTCAGTCATTTCACGGGCATGCCTGGTGTCATCATCAGAAGTGAAAATGAATGAAGCCTTCTCCCGATGGTAAACATAATAACAATTTGCACACCATGGCTGGTTTAGTTGCACTGTTGACAGCGTTAGTACATGGTGCTTTTGAATAAATTCAGAAATGCGATTGTCAGGCTTTG
The DNA here is from genome assembly GCA_964486145.1 of uncultured Bacteroidales bacterium. Lineage (GTDB taxonomy): Bacteria > Bacteroidota > Bacteroidia > Bacteroidales > JAAAOM01 > CAZAMT01. The sequence goes on along the minus strand of CAZAMT010000142.1, from coordinate 7,945 downwards.
TGTCAGAAGTCATAATAAAAGTTACTCAACGATGTGCGAAATGCAACAAAGATAGTGCTTGAAACATTAGAAACAGCTAATTGATCAAAGTTTCTGCTTTGGTATCCCAGACTTATATTCATATTTGTTAAAGGATGAAGTATGTATGAACATTCCACCGAAAACAAGTTTACATTTGTTTTAATGCCTTGTAAAAAACTAAATTTATTGTTATCCAAATTATTGACAGGTTCAAGAATATCTCTTCCATTGAACTTATGTTCAGAGTCTTCACCATAGTTGATAATGTTGACTTTTGCTTTCAACAATATCGACTTACAGCGGTAATGCATTAGAAAGACAGTTTCCCTGAAATTAGCTCCCAATGTATGTGCCAGTGGTTGGTTATAGTGCGAATAGCTTGTTAAACCATTGGCGCTGGCATATGTGTATGGCATTACCTGGTTATATTCGGTTAGCATGAAAAGTCCGTTCAACCCAAATGCATCAAAATATTTAAAACCTGCCTGAAAACCGAAAGGGGTTTTATTCGGATGGTTTTCTTCACCAACATTATCATCAAGAATCCACTGACCATACACCTGAAATGTATTAAAAAGATGTGCCGATAAATTCAATCCAATCAATGAATGATTGTTTTTGCTAAAACTATTCACCAGCGGCAATGGGTTGATATATTGGGGATTAAAATTAAAACGTCCCGTAGAATCGGGGTTGCCCCACATATTTCCTTCAAAAAGCGATAGTTGCAAATCACCTTTTAAAAAATTGAAATTCAGGTAATGCCAGGTCAATGATTTACGGTCAAAAAGGTAATTACCGCGATTAACATTGTGGATATCGTGCATCAATGAAGCGAAAGCCTTTACATACTTAAATTTTCTGGTTTTAAATATCACTGAAACATGCGGATAGTTGAAGGCATTATCAGATAATAGCAGGGATCGGTATCCATGACCGATGAATTTTTTTCCATGTGCCAGCTCGAATTGAAAAAATTGTATTGGAGACCAAAGGAACCCGCCTTGAGCCCAGTTGAAATCAAACCCCGTTTGTTTAAAGTCTCGTTTCACTCCCTGGCCGGGGACAATCCATGTATCACGAATAAAACTATCAACATATGATGGAAATCCAGCCTGGTTTTCATAAAATTCTGAGAAAAAAGTGATTTGCTCTCCCAACCGGCCCTCTATTTTTCCTCCACGTGTATTCCGGTACATGTTCTTTCCTGTTTCATGTTCACGGCCTAACTGAAAATCAAAGAGAATGTCGAGATTTAAAGTAAGGTTGCGGCCATGCACTTCTGCCAGATGTTCTTTACGAAGCTTTCGTAGAAGCCAGAATCCCTCGGTTGACGATGTGAGATGACGCAAAAGAATCGAGTCAGTGGAAAAAAAAGTATCCAAATCTAAATGGCTATATGGTTGATAACCTGTATGAATGGAATAGTTTTCATTTATGATATTTTTCTCGATTTGCCATTTTACAAAGTTTTCAAGTGGCACTTGATGTTGTGCATGGGATGAAGAGAAAAAAGAAAAATATAAAATGAAATTACATAAATATAATCGAGCCATCATTTCCTAAATGCCAAATGTGGTATAAAGATATGATTTTTCTTTAAGTTCCTGCAGTCATCAAAAAAATGTTGTGGTAATTGTAAATTCAAACAGGAAATTAGAAAGGCAGGACAGGAAAACAAGCAATGTTAAATAAATATTAATAAAAAATGATTAAAAGTTACCATAATGTTAAATAAACATTATCTTTGCATTGGAAAATGATAATTGATTAAATAAAAATGCAAATGAAAGAAAAACAGAATGTCAGATTTAAAATGTATCTTGAGGTAAGTGGTGTTATGGAGAAGAACGTTGATAAATGGACTTCGGTTGGAGAATTGAAAAACACTTACGATGAATTTGTTTCTAACAATGATAAACTCATTGAGTTGAAGGGCGAACATGAGAAAGATATTCGGCCTGTAATTAATGATAAAACTAAAAAACGGGAGCAGTTGATCAATAAAGCAGTTCCTATCAGCAATGTGCTTCAGGTATTTGCCTTTGATAAGAATGATAAAGGACTGGCAAAGACAATCAATTTTTCGAGGAACAAGCTAAATAAATCAAAAGACAGCGAGCTTATTGATAAATGTAATACTATCTGGAAAGCAGCGAAAAAGCTGTATGGTAAATCCATCAACACTGCTGAGCAGGTAATTAGCAATAGTAAAAAATCAAAACAGGATGCACCGAACATCAATGGTTATGGATTAACCGGTCAAATGATTGATGAACTGGAAGAAGCAAACAAGCTTTTTATTGACGCCATTTTAACCCTCAAGGATGCCGTATCTCACAGGAACAAAAGTGCAAAGAAGATAACTGAAGTAATGAAGGATAACGATCGATTGTTGGGTTATAAGATGGACAGACTCATGACGCTTTTTGAAACGGGTCAAAAGGATTTTTACAAGTCGTACAGGGAAGCAAGGACGGTGAAATACGATGAATTAGAAAATGCAGCCGCGGCAAAACCGGCAACAGCGAATGTAGAAGCCGGGGAGGAAACAGAACAGAAAGATACAACAAAAGAGGACCATGCTTACAAAGCGTCAGATTCATCCAAACCAGCATCGGCAAATACGAAAAGCAAGTCAACAAAAACCAGCACTGTTTGATAAGAACCAAAATTGAGCGATTATCACCTTCGGTCCCTGAAGTATTTCCGGGACTTTCAGCAAGAGCTACAGGTTCTCGCTCACCTGCCTGCCTGATTCATCGGAGATTAAAAATTTGTAAGCTTTTAACTGTCCCGACACCTGGTGTGCGGGACAGATTGTTCAAACCACTCAACTCAGGGAAAAGTGACCCAGGAGGGACTCGAACCCCCAACCCTCAGATCCGAAGTCTGATGCTCTATCCAATTGAGCCACTGAGCCAGTTCAACAATGAATGATTACTGATCCGGGGATTCTTTGATTACATCCAATTTTCCGCCATTTTAAGAAATCTTGTGGACCGTCTCATCATTAATCGCGCAAAGATAAGAAAACAACCGTGAATTTTGCAATCCTTGAACCTGTAAAAACGGGAGATGGAGTTTTTCACCTGTTACGTTTCAATAAATAACATGCTTTAAGCTACCTTGATGGCTACATTCCCTTTCTTTCGTCCGGTGTCCACATAACGATGAGCTTCAGCTATCTGATCGAGCGGATAAATTCGATCAATGACAGGTTTTAATGCATTTTGTTCGACCAAATCCTTTAAATACAATAGATCTTGAGAATTCGTTGAAGGACCGCCACCGATGAACCGTTTACTGCTTGTTATACTCTTTATTTTCATGCGTATGCTTACTCCCGGCGAAGCAACAGCATGAAGAAATGCTCCCTCTTCCTTCAGAGAATCCACGCTTTTGTTTAAGGCCGTTTTTCCTACAGCATCGAAAATGATATCATAGCTTTCACCATTTTTTGTGAAATCCTCCCTGGTATAGTCAATGGTATCATCGGCGCCAAACGATTGTACTAGTCTGGTATTAACTGAGCTGCAAACTGCTGTTACTTTTGCTCCGAAATGCTTTGCCAATTGCAACGCATATGTACCCACACTACCTGATGCTCCGTAAATCAGCACCTGATGTCCTGCCCGGATATTCGCTGCCCTTAAAAAGTAAAGTGCTGTAAGTGCACCTACCGGAATGGTAGCCGCCTCTTCAAACGAAATGTTTTTGGGCTTAACTGCTATCGCTGCTTTTTCGGAAAAACATACGTACTCGGCATATCCGCCAAGTTGAAGGGAAGTTCCATACACCTCATCTCCCTTTTGAAACTTTCTGACCTTGCTTCCCACAGCTTCAATTATTCCAGCCATTTCAATACCCAAAATTGGATTTCTGGGTTTTGTTATTCCCAAGGCGAGGCGTGCAGGTAACCAGTAAGAAGGTGGAACATTAAATCCGCGCACGCGAACATCGGCAGCGGTAACAGAGGTGGCCTTCACCTGAATCAGTACTTCCTTATCTTTGGGCGCTGGTTTATCTGTTTCTTTTACTTCGAGAACCTCGGGAGGTCCGTATTTTTTGCATACAATTGATTTCATTCTCATCATTTTTTAGTTGACGTAACAGATTAAGCATTTGCCAACGTATTTATTAACTTTTGGCAACCACCATTGTTGACAAATTCCGTATGTTCGTCTATGGTTTTGAACTGACGATTACAGATGTTTTCACAGCCGTATTCGGCTCCGGTTATCTCATCAAAAGCTTTAAATACCGGATCAAACTTTTTTCCTGTAAAATTGGTTTTTTTAGGATTTTCCCTGCGCCATTTCAGGGCTTTCATCCAGATGGCAGCAGCCAGCGCACCACAGGTATTTCCGCTTAACCCGTATCCTCCGGCAAAACCGGCAACCATCATCGCTTCTTCTTCACTTGCACCCATTTTTTTAGCTGTTTCAGAAGCACAACTTAAAGCAGTTCCGTTGACCCGTCTTACTTCAACAGCCAATCCTTCCTTTGAGGCTGAAATTGCCTTTGGCCTGAATTTTTCTGCAAGCCGGAAACAGTCACCAGCCGAAGTAAACAGCATCTTTATTGTGCTAAAGCGCTTTGATAAATCAACATTGGTAAATTCATAACAATTTACGGTATCAGCCTTTTTCACAAAGGATTCCAAGATCTTCTGCGTGCTGGAGATGGTCATCGCCGTGGCCTTATTTTTATCATCAAACCTCCTGTAAGCTTCAGCGCCCGTTGCCATTGCTGAACCCCACAAGATACCACATTGATGTCCCCGCTCGGCAATACCGCCTGCCAGGCAAGAGGCAGCATATTCTTCATCTTCTTTCAAATGACCATATTCAAGATTCAGAAAATAAAAAAATGTGGTTGAGCAGGCTCCTTTTTTAAGAAATATCTTCTTTGTGTCATCTTTTCTTTTTGTCCGATTATTATTTTCAGCCTGTCCGTTTTTATTATCCGGTGCATGATCAGTTGCATACGCGAAAGCTGTGTCAATAAGGCCGGTAAAAGTTAAAAAGGTTATCCCGGCTGTTGCCGTAGCTGTTTTGGAAATAAATTTGCGTCGATCGATCTGATCCTTTTTTTTGTAAATACATGATTTACAGTTCTCTTCGTGTGTTTTCATTTTTTTTATTTATTATATGCGAATGAATTCGTGTTTCTAAGCATTTCCAGGCGTTCACTTGAAATTACTTGTATGAATGTTTGTAAAGGAATGAATGATTATTCGGATAACATACTGTATGTATAGCCTTTTAAAGTACTTAAATATCAAGGTCCATGGCTGGATGATTTAAATCGTATTTTTTCATAATCCAGGTTATCTCCCACATAAGTGGAACTATCTTCCAGGATGACGAGAATTGAGTCGGACCAGAAGGTTTTCATTTCAACATGTGAATTTCCCTCTGCCCGGATGGTATGCAGGGTTGGTGCTGTAATTCGCGCATGCACCATGCCTGTGGCTGGTTTCTCAGGAGTTTCCTCCACAATGAGGTATAAGGTTCCGTTTTCATTGGTAAGGATGGGTTGTATAGAATCACCTTCTGTTGTGCCCAGTTCAAATTTATGATTTTTTCCCTGCTTAACCCGGACGCTCCAGTTGGCTGATATTTTCAAATGATGAAAGGTTTCAACGGGTATCTCCTTATATACCAGCATGGATGCGTTTGCCATGATGGTTTTCATATCTCTTTTAAGTACAAGTAAGGTAACAACCAACGTGATAATGAGAAAGCCTGCTATGCCGATTAATATTTTCTTACTTTTTTTCATTCGTTTTATTTTTAAAATGATACTGGCCTCAAATCCTGCCTCTGCGGCCGGGTTTTATTCGGTTCCTTTTAATTTCGGGTACTACACCTGTTTTTATGCATCTGAATCATTTGCATGGCTTTGCTCATAACGTATGTAATATGATTTGATATCCTCCATCGAGAGATTAAGTAATTCCATCTCCTTAAAGAAATTTGGTAACTCTTTCTTGATAAAGTTCTCTTTTCGTAAGGTTTTTGTTTTTTGAAATCCATCTTCAGAAACAAAATAACCAATGCCTCTTTTATTGTAAATAATTCCTTTTTCCTGCAGATAATTAAATGTTCGCATAACTGTATTTGGATTAACTTCAATATTAACTGCCATTTCACGCACAGAAGGAATCCGATCTCCGGGATTCCATTTTTTCAGCAGAATGTTTTCACAGAAATGATCTGCAATTTGCAAATAAATCGCCTGGTTATCACTAAACTCCATACTATACCTCCTGCTCTTTTAAACCCAGATACGTTATTAACCAACTCAGTGGAGCAAGTAACCACCAAAACATCCATTCGATTATATTCCAAACATATTCTACAGGCATCCCGGTAAACACATCAGGGTCGGTTTCCCAGTCGAAATCAAAACTATCCTTCATAATAAGATATGCAATTCCTCCGCATACGGCAGCAAAAAGGACAATGGTAAGCAAGGTTTTCGGAAACGGATAACCACGAAATTGGGCTGCACCTGCAAGAAATATTCCCTGCAACACGAGATAGTATTGTATTATTTTAACGGCAAAAGGCCCCACTGGCTGAAATTTCTCATATGTTATATGGCTGAAAATGAGCTGGCCCACAGCATTCGCAAATAGCGAATATATGGTATAAACAAGGGTAAACAGTACGACCCAACCAATCGATGTCAGCAACCACATGACCAGAAAGCGTTCGAAATTAGAAACGGGCAACATAAGATAATTGGCTCTTTTCAATGGATTTCCTAAATCGCGAAATGCCATGCCTGACAAGATAAATCCGGTAGTCAACATCAGGAATGCATACCCGGATGAATGCGTGTAAAAAATAAGGGCCGGCTCCAAAACCGGCGTTAATAGCAGCCCCAGAAAGAACGAGATACCGAGAACAATAACCAGCGTCATGTAAACCCCTTTTCTGTTCCTTATAATCTCCATCTTCAGTAATAACCAAAACCTTGATATGTCAAAATGATGCTTCATGTTTGTTCCTGACTTTATTAAATATTTCATCCATTTTACCCGTGTTGTTCATAACCGCGTTAAACAGGTATTCCAGGTTCACATTGGTTTCTTCTCCGCCTTCATTTGTCTTTACCACCGTGAATCCACCCAGCGATGATTCAGCATACACCAGCGTTCTTTCATCCGGTAATTCTGGCATGCGGATAAACGATAGCCTGCTTGCAATTTCTTCGTACCCCTGAAAAAATACAATTCTTCCCTGATCGAGAATTACAATCGGATCAATGAGATTTTCCATGTCCCTTACCTGATGTGTTGAGATAATGATGGTACGCTCCTCATGCACTGCATTTGCAACAATTTTTCGGAACTTGCTTTTCGATGGTATGTCAAGTCCGTTTGTTGGTTCATCCAAAAGCAATAATTTACAATCCGTAGCCACTCCAAACGAAAGAAGAAAAATTTTCTTCTGCCCGTATGACATCCCGGATAGTTTTTGATTTACCGGAATATGAAATTCATCCAAATACTGCCGGAATGCCTCGTGATTGAAACGTGGATAAAACGGGCTGTACAACTCTACAAACCGGTTTACTTTTAATGAGGGAAGATAGAATTCCTCGTTCACCAAATACACCTCTCTTAAAAACTGCGGATACCGGTCCTTGGGCGTAAACCCTTCAATGTTAACCTTCCCTGAGTCAGGAAACAATGACCCGGTGACGATTTTAAGCAGGGATGATTTACCGGCACCGTTTTTTCCCAACAGACCATAGATGTTGCCAGACTTTATTTCACAATCAAGATTTTCAAATAGGAGCTGGTTCTTTCTGTAGCCAAAGGATAAGTTTTCAACGTTTATCATTACTAAAGCATTATAGTGTACTACCATACTAATACACTACAATATTAAAATGAATTTTTTGAACT
>CAZAMT010000141.1:5414-10082 GCA_964486145.1 uncultured Bacteroidales bacterium | reverse complement strand
CATTATATCACGACTTTTACAAAAGGTGCTAATGACATTTGTTCAATTGCCGTATAGGCTTTGCTTATAAATACCGGGTAGTATAATTCGGTGTATTGTTTTATTTATAGCAGCTCTAAATTGACACCCGGAAAATTCTTTCTTTCGTTTACAAAACACCTAAACCTCTAAAAAATTTTCTATATTTGAGACGAAAATATTCTTTTTCAAGGGATCTCAACATGCTTTTACCATTATTATGAACTATACTTCCAAACGTAGTGCAATCACTAATTTCCTGTTGCATCTTCATCCTGCAAAGATTGATACACGTGCTATTGCTTTCAATCGCACTTTTGGTCTGGGCGGAATGGCCGCATTGCTTTTTACTCTGCTCTTTGTTACAGGATTAATGTTAAAATTTCTTTATATCCCATCGGCAGGAAAAGCCTATGACTCAATACTGATGATTCAAAATGAGATGTTATTTGGTCGGCTTCTCAGAAATTTTCATTACTGGAGTGCTATGCTTTTGGTAGTTGTTAGTTTTCTTCATTTAGCAAGGGTTTTTTATTCCCAGTCAATTTTTCGTAAACGAAAAAAAAACTGGCTTTATGGGTTGGCTCTGATGTTTTTGGTAATTGGCGCCAACTTTACTGGTTATCTGCTTCCCTGGGATCAACTTTCGTACTGGGCAGTCACCATAATGACAAACATGCTCGGTTATATTCCTGTAATTGGTGGTGGCCTGGCCGATCTTATCAGGGATGGCGAAACGGTAAATAAAGACACCCTGCTCCGGTTTTATCATTTCCATACCGGACTACTTCCATTACTGCTGGTTTTCTTTATGTCCATACATTTCTGGCTTGTCAGAAAAGCCGGGGGCGTTGCACTCCCGCCGGATAAAAACAGCCAAAAAACAGACGTACACCCGTACCTGACTTCCAAAGAGGCAGTTGTTGCCCTTGTCATGATATGTGGTTTATTTCTTTTTTCTATTTTTGTAGACGCTCCTCTTTTAGAGAAAGCAAAACCAATGGTAAGCCCAAACCCAAGCAAGGCTCCGTGGTATTTTATGGGGTTTCAGGAGCTGTTAATGCACGTGCACCCGGTATTTGGTTCATTTATCATTCCCATGGCGGTCATTATTTTTTTCATAATCATTCCTTACATTGACTATCCCGATCTCAATCAAGGCGTATGGTTTCATTCAGAAAACGGAAAAAAAACAGCCCTGTCTTCAGCGGTGTTTTCAGTCATTTTCACCTTTGCTTTTATCCTCCTCAGCGATATTGTGGCTGCAGAAAAAAGCAACCTCCTTACCTGGCATCCATTCATCAGCACAGGAATACTCTCTACGCTTCTTTATCTGGCACCGGCGGGTGGTTTCCTACTGTTTCTTAAGAAACGAAAAAAGGCAGGTAAAAGTGAGCTTATAATCGCCGCAGTTACTATTATCCTTGGTGCATATATTACGATGATGCTGACTGGTAGTTTACTGAGAGGAGAAAACATGCAGTTAATATTTTTCTAATACCAGAATACTTATTGTGTATACACATGAAAAAACCAATAATAAACCGCAGAAATTTTTTCAGACGATTCTTTTATACGTTATTGTCCCTGCAATTTATATACATTTTTTTTCGATTGCTAAAAACGCGAAAAAATGATATGGCCAATGAAAATTTATTTGAGGCCGGGGAAATTTCCTTTTTTGAAAAAGGTAAAATATATCCTTTCAGTTCTTACATGTTCTATCTATACCGTTTGGAAGATGGCGGGTTTCTGGCTGTTTCCTCAAAATGTACACATTTAGGATGTACCGTTCAATACAGAGTCAATAACCACAGGTTTGAATGTCCATGTCATGCTTCTGCTTTTAATAATAAGGGAGAGGTACTCTCTCCTCCTGCGAATCGTGCTCTTGATTATTTCCCTGTAAGCCTCAGAAACAACAAGGTATATGTGGATGTCAACCACCCGGTTAGACGTCAAAAATATAAACGTTCACAAGTAAAGTATGCTTAATCATGGATATTTCAACATATAAAAAAACACTGCGAATACTGGGGATGGCAGCTATTTTAATGTTCCCCGTTTATATACTTATAAAAGCACTGTTATTCTTGCCTGAAAATCAAGTCAATGATAAATCATCAGTATTTGTTGGTAAGGAAAGTTGCCGTGAATGTCATCTCGGCGAATATAATGACTGGATAGGATCGCATCATGACAAAGCTATGGATGTGGCGAATGATTCTACCGTATTAGGCAATTTTTCAGACTTTACCCTCGAAACACATGGGAAAACACATAAAATGTACCGCGAAGAAGACAGGTTTTTTGTCTATACCGATGGCGAAGACGGGACCATGCAGGAGTTTGAGGTGAAATATGTTTTTGGCTTTACTCCCCTCCAGCAATACCTGGTGGAATTTGATCGCGGGAGACTGCAAACGCTTCCCCTTACCTGGAACACCATCGACAGTGTTTGGTATCATATGGCTGACTCTATTTATAAAAATGATACAATTGAACACGAAAACTGGCTGCACTGGACCAATCAGGCCCAAAACTGGAATGGAATGTGTGCTGAATGTCATTCTACGAACCTGGTAAAGGGGTATAATCACGAAACAGATAGTTATCATACCACTTACTCGGAGATTGATGTGAGCTGTGAAGCATGTCACGGAGCAGGGTCGCGTCATGTGGAATGGGCAAATTTGCCGGAGTATTCGCGTGAAGATTTTGTTAACTACGGGCTGGTAGTTAAAACAAGTGGCATCGACCAGGTTCAATATGTTGACAATTGCGTACGGTGTCATTCCCGTAAACACTCGTTGGCCGATTTTGATCATTCAACCCACAGCATTTACGACCACAGCATTCCCGATCTACCGGATGAGCCATCGTGGTTTATTGATGGCCAGATATTGGACGAGGATTATGTGTATGCTTCTTTCCTGCAAAGCAAAATGTATGAAAGAGAAGTACAATGCAATGACTGTCATAATGTACACAGCACCGAACTGCTGTTTGAAGGCAATGATCTCTGTCTTCAGTGTCATCATGCTGAAACCTACAACAGCTACAATCACCATTTTCATAAAGAAGCCGGCATGCCAGGTGAACCGGTTATTTCTGAGTCGGGGGTTAAGTTTGAAGTGGGGTCGGGTACCGAGTGCATCAATTGCCATATGCACGGAAGGTATTACATGGGTGTGGATTATCGAAGGGATCACAGCTTCCGGATTCCGCGTCCCGATTTATCTATAAAACACGGAACGCCTAATGCCTGCAATCAGTGTCATACCGATGAAACCAACCAATGGGCCGATCGTTACATCACCCAATGGTTTGGTGAAAGCCGTCGATATCATTACTCCGAAGGTTTAGCCGGAGCCAAAGCTCAAAAACCCGGAGCAGTAACTGAATTAAAAGCGATTCTGGAAAACGATCTTTACCCGCCAAATATACGCAGCCTGGCACTGGAAAAAATAGGTTTTTACTACCAGGATTCTGTTTCGGATTTGTCTGAAAAATACATAAACCACCTGAATCCTTCTTTCCGGCTATCATCTATTCGCTCTTTGCAGGTGCAAAATGAAAAAAACATCAACCTTTTACTAAGTGCCCTTACCGATGACACCAAAGCAGTGAGATACGAGGCAGCGCAACGCCTGATGCAGATTGGGGAGGAGCAAATACCATCCAGTTATAAGGACGTATATCAAAAGGTACTGAAAGAATACGAACAAGTGCTTTTTTATAATGCCGATTTTCCTACCGGAAAAGTGAATCTGGCTAATTTCTATTACAATCAGAATAAACTGCAACAGTCCAAAAAGTATTATCTGCTTGCATTGGAGCAGGATAGCGAACTTTACTTTATTAAATTAAACCTGGCTTATCTCTATAACCGCCTCAAACAGAACGATCAGGCGGAGAAGTTGTTCAGGGAGTATCTTCAAAGAGAGCCTGAAGATGCTGAAGCCCTTTTTTCGCTGGGTTTGCTGTTAACCGAGATGGGGAAATACACCGAATCGTTATCTACCCTGTTAAAAGTAAAGGAGATGACTCCCGAACGTCCGCGTATACATCACAACATTGCCATGATGTACGATTTTATGAAAGATAAAGAAAAAGCTGAACAATTTCTGAAAATGGAAATTGAAGTAGTCGATAATCTCAACAGCCGCATGGAATTAATGAGGTTTTATATTGATAATAACCAATTAAAAAAGGCGCTTGAGTATGGTAATGAAATTCTGAATGATTACCCCGAAGCTGAGCAGGTAAAGCAAGCGGTGGAAACTTTAGAAAATCAGTTGTGAGAACAACTGATTCAACCAGATACTGAAATAAAACGTATTTTCAACAAGGTTATACAATATCATTGTAAATACTTCATAAAATGAAACGTCCATGATTAAATAATCATTAACTCACACACAGCCTGCCCCGACAACCGGGGAACATGATTACTCGTGTGGCTTCGTGAGATCACTTCGTTAAGTTATTTGTGAACGGTAAGTTCCATCGGACCATTAAAAATAAAAAATAAGCAGAAACAGAAACGTTTTGGTTTCACTTTGGGTAATATTTTTTTAAATTAAAAACCACAAATCAGAATAAAATCCTATTTTTATGAAATAGAATTAATAAAACGAATTAATAAAA
>CAZAMT010000141.1:0-5314 GCA_964486145.1 uncultured Bacteroidales bacterium | reverse complement strand
GAATTAATAAAACGAATTAATAAAAATGAAAAACTTACCAAGACGAAAATTTTTACGTAATGCACTGGCGGTAACAGCCGGTGTTTCCGTATTACCTTTAACTAAAGGTTTTGCATTAGGAGCAAATGATACAATTAGGATTGGCTTTATTGGATTAGGTCAGCAGGCAATTAATTTATTAAATGGATTTAACACCATTAAGGATGTAAAAATTGTTGCCGGTGCAGATGTTTATGGAATAAAAAGAAAACGCTTTAAACTGCGTTTGGAAGAGTTTCAAAAACAAAAGAAGCAATCTATTGAAGTTGAAACATACAAAGATTACCGGAAAATCATCGATCGCGACGATATACATGCCGTTGTAATAGCAACACCGGATCACTGGCATGCCATTATGGCTATTGATGCTGCGAATGCCGGAAAAGATATCTACCAGGAAAAACCCATAACGTTTACCATCAAAGAAAGTATAAAAGTTACGGATGCTGTGCGCAGGAATAATATCATTTTTGCAACCGGCAGTCAGCAGCGATCAGATAAAAACTATCAGCATGCCGTTAACATGGTTCATCGCGAAGCCTTTGGAAAATTAACAAAGGTTCAGGCATACGTTGGTCCCGGCCCTGATCCCTATAATTTACCGGAAGAACAGGTTCCCGCTGATTTGGATTGGCAGCAATGGCTCGGCCCAATGCCTTATGTGCACTATAACTCCGCATTAAATCCTCCTATCAGCATTGACCCTCCTTCCAACGAAACCTTCTGGGCCCGTTGGAGATATTATAAGGAAACCGGTGGAGGTTTTACCTGCGACTGGGGGGCACACAACTTCGATATCGGACAATGGGGACTGAAGAAAGATCATAGCGGGCCGGTTGAAATAATTCCTCCCGGCTATAAAGACACCAAATATTTAACTTTTGTTTACGACAATGGAATTGAAATGACCAATGAAGCATATGACGAGAATAAAACCAGGGGTGTTAAATTTTGGGGTGAAGATGGTTGGATAGAAGTTTCCAGGGGTAAAATTGCAGCTTCTGATGATTCTTTACTACCGTCGAATGAAGAAAAAGAAGAATCGGAACTTTACGAGAGAAGTCCTGTCCACTTAGAAAATTTTATTGATGCCGTTAAAAGACGTATTGATCCTATAGTTCCGGTAGAAATTGGCCAACGAACAACTGCTTGCAGTATTCTGGGTAATGTTGCCTACGAATTAAAGAGGCCTGTCAACTGGTCACCGGAAGAACAGTTTTTTATTAATGATCCGGAAGCTGAAAAGTTTTATCACCGGGAGTACGAAAATGGTTATAAATTGTAGACATTTATAGATTAATAAGGCTATGGCTTTGAGATATCTTCAAAACCGATGAATCAGATGAATCTGAGAAAATATTGGATGCTGGTTCTGTTTATAACCGTTTCGTTGAAATCCTTTGCTGCTCTGACAGAGAAACCCAACATCATCTTTATTTTAACCGATGATCAACGTTTTGATGCCCTTGGTTATGCAGGAAATGAGGTTATTCAAACACCGGAAATGGATAAACTGGCAAAAAATGGTGCATATTTTAAAAACGCGCTGGTAACAACCCCAATTTGTGCGGCAAGCCGGGCAAGCATTTTTACCGGACTTTACGAGCGAACCCACAAGTATACGTTTCAAACGGGGCCTGTTTTGGACGAGTTTATGTCAATGTCCTATCCAAAATTATTAAAAGATGCAGGCTATTACACCGGATTTTTTGGCAAGTTTGGAGTAGCATATCCGGGTAAGCAAAAAATTTTCGATGTAATCGAAGATTATGACAGAAATGGGAAATTTACGGATCGAAGGGGCTATTTCTATAAAACCATTGACGGAGATACGGTGCATCTGACGCGGTACACAGGTGAAAAAGCAATTCAGTTTATCGAAAAGGTACCTGAACATCAGCCATTTTGCTTGTCATTGAGTTTTAGTGCCCCTCACGCCCATGATGGTGCAGAGAAACAATATTTCTGGCAGGAGGCAACCAACGGATTGCACCAGGATATTGTAATTGCGGATCCGGAACTATCAGATGATACCTGTTTTGATAGGTTGCCAGTTCCGGTAAAAGAGGGATTCAACCGCACCCGTTGGCACTGGAGATACGATACTCCGGTTAAGTATCAGCACAGTGTAAAAGGATATTACAGGATGATCAGTGGGATTGACCTGGAGATTGGCAAAATAAGGAAAAAACTGAAAGAAAAAGGCCTTCATAAAAATACCGTCATTATTTTTATGGGTGACAATGGTTACTTTATGGGTGAACGTCAACTTGCCGGGAAATGGCTCATGTACGATAACTCCATTCGTGTTCCCTTATTAATTTATGATCCACGGGTGAAGAAATCCCGGGAAATTGAGGAGATGGCACTGAACATAGATGTACCTGCAACCATGCTTGATCTTGCGGATGTTGAAATACCTGCGATCTGGCACGGGCAAAGCCTTGTACCCCTGGTTCACGGCAAAAAAACCGACTTGCAAAGAGACACCATACTGATTGAGCATTTGTGGGAATTTAACCCGATACCGCCCAGTGAAGGTGTCCGGACAAAGGAATGGAAATATTTTCGCTATCAAAACAATAAGGCATGGGAAGAGCTCTACAACGTCAAAGAAGATCCAAAAGAAGCAATAAATCTTGCACAAAATCAACAATATAAGGAAGTGCTGATTTCACTGAGAAAAGCATGTGATGCGTTGATAGAAAAATACAAACCGGCAAATTCTTCAGCTCCGTTTGGTTTAACAGTTGAATACATCAGGGAACCACACCGTGTTAACATAAATGACAGCCTCCCTGAGTTTTCATGGAAAGTGCCTGATGAGGCTGTGAAACAAACGGCATACCAGCTTATTGTTTCATCTTCCAAAGAGTTGATTTCAAATAATATTGGCGATGTTTGGAACAGCGGCAGGGTGCACAATCCCTCTTCCATGAATGTATCATTGAAAGGTAAAGCCCTGAAATCAAACACCGAATATTACTGGAAGATAAGGATTTGGGATGAAAATAAAAGGTTTACCGACTATTCGGACGTGCAAAAATTTCGTACCGGTAATTTTTCGGGTACTGTTTCCACAGCAAATGTATTTCAACTTGAAAAAATTGGCCCGAAAAAGTTTACCAAACATACCGATGGAAAGTATTTCATTGATTTTGGAAGAGCAGCATTTGGCAAAGTTCAACTACATTATCATTCAACCGTTATCGATACATTGCAAATTCGCCTGGGTGAAAAACTTACCAACAACAAAATTGATCGAAATCCCGGTGGCACCATTCGCTATCAGGAGGTCAGGCTTCCGGTTTATCCCGGAACTACTGAGTACATTGTTGAATTGCCACCAGACCGGCGAAATACAAATCAATATGCGATACAACTGCCGGATTCGTTTGGGGTTATCATGCCGTTTCGCTATTGCGAAATTGAAAATGCATCCGGATTAACTGATGCCGATGTTGTTCAACTTGTCTACTTTCATTATTTTGATGAGGATCAAAGTGCGTTTACAAGTTCTGATACTGTGCTGAACCAGGTTTGGGAAATGTGCAAGTATACCATGAAAGCCACGTCGTTTGCAGGTTTGTATGTTGATGGTGATCGGGAGCGGATACCCTATGAAGCAGACGCGTATATCAACCAACTTGGTCATTACTGCGTTGACAGCGAATATGCCATGGCCAGGCAAACCATCGAATACTTTATGGATAATCCTACCTGGCCAACAGAGTGGCTGCTGCACACCGCAATGATGTTTTACCAGGATTATCTCTTTACAGGAGATACCGAACTGCTGGATGCATATTACGAGCAACTGAAGCTTAAAACCCTTGTAGGTCTTGTTAGAGAGGACGGTTTGATAAGTTCCAAAAGTGAAAAAGTTGATGGTGCATTTATGCAAAAACTTGGCTTTAAAGACACCACCAGACGTATCAGGGACATTGTCGACTGGCCCCCGGCCCAGAAAGATACAGGCTGGAAACTTGCTACTGAAGAGGGAGAGAGGGATGGTCATCAGATGTTGCCGGTAAATACCGTGGTAAACAGTTTCTTTTTCCTGAATATGAAAATAATGGCTGAAATGGCCGGGATTTTGGAAAATCCTTCAGATAGTGCATTTTTTCAGCGTTTGGCATCGCGGGTAAAACAATCGATAAACCAAAAACTGTTTGACATAAAAAAAGGTATTTACATTGATGGCGAAGGCGCAACACATTCGTCACTTCATTCCAACATGTTGCCTTTGGCATTTGGAATTGTGCCGGAAGAACATAAAAAGACAGTTGTGGAATTTGTGAAATCAAGGGGCATGGCATGCAGTGTTTATGGGGCGCAGTACCTGCTGGAAGGCCTCTATGAAGCTGGAGAAGAAATGCATGCGCTGGAGTTGATGCGGGCAACAGATGACCGCAGTTGGTGGAACATGATCCGCATAGGTTCAACCATCGCCCTTGAAGCCTGGGATATGAAATACAAACCCAATGCAGACTGGAACCATGCATGGGGAGCAGCTCCTGCGAATATTATCCCACGTTATTTATGGGGTATTCAACCTGCCAGGCCCGGATTTAAAGAGGTTGTCATAAAACCTCAGATGGGAGATTTAAAAAACAGTTCCATTGTTTTTCCAACCCTGCGCGGACAAATAAAAGGTAGCTTTGAAAGGGTTTCAGATAAATACGAAACATTTATAATTCACTTACCCGCAAATATGAAAGGCAGGTTTGTGCATCACCATAAGAAGGCAAAACAGGTATCTTTGAATGGAAGTAAAAATTTAAAAGAATTACTTCTGCTACCAGGTCTCAATACAATTGAATTATGGTACCATTAAATCCGGATCATAAAATTCAAAGCTATGATAACAGAATTAAGTCAACTGGATTTAACAAAGAAATATACCTACGCCGATTACCTTACCTGGAGATTGAAGGAAAGGGTTGAGTTGTTGTGGGGTCGAATCATGAAGATGGGGCCGGCACCCTCATTAAAACATCAACCAGTATCCGGTGCTTTGCACAGAGATTTTGCAAATTATTTTCGGAATAGATCTTGTCAGGTATTTCATGCACCATTCGATGTTCGGTTGGGTGAAAAAAATATGGATGATGACGGTATAAAGTCGGTGGTGCAACCTGATATTATTGTAGTGTGTGATGAGAAAAAGCTGGATGAGAAGGGATGCAACGGAGCTCCTGATTTGGTCATTGAGATTCTTTCACCTTCTTCATCTACAAAAGATTTAAAGCATAAATGAGTCCGGTCTAACAAG
>CAZAMT010000140.1:0-10104 GCA_964486145.1 uncultured Bacteroidales bacterium | reverse complement strand
TTGAAATGAGTGCCAAATTTCAGGTTTGGTCACAAATTTTAAACAGATGAAAAAATCAATCACAAAATTATCAGTTATTATCCTGTGCCTGGTTGGGTCTTTTGTGGGCCTGAATGCTCAACACACGATTAATTTTTATACCAACTACATACATAGTTGTGATTCGATGGATGTGCAGGTTATAAATTCGAGTTTTATTGATATTGATTACTATAGCGGTCCGGTAATTTATGAATGGTACCTGGATGGCACGTATGTTGGCTCCAGTGATTCATCTTTTTATATTAAACTTTATGCCGGGTTACACGAAATTGAGCAAAAAGCATATACCGACACCTATGAATTGCTTGGTAGTTACAGTGTTCCCCTGGAGGTAAGCAGTCTACCGGTTGCATTTGAATCAACCAAGGGATTTACTGTATGTCCGGGCGAAGATGTACTGGTTTATTACCAGGTTACAAATGAAGCGGACTACAATGCTACATGGGATTTTGGTGATGGAACAAACCAATCTGGAAACTGGGTGGGACATAGTTATCAAAACCCGGGCACATACCTTATTACTCTCATTATTGACGGGGTTTGCGGAATGGACACAATTATCAGAGAAATGACGGTTACCGAGAGCGCCGTTCCGCAAGTTGTTGCAAAAACCTGGACAGACAATTCTTTTTGCCCGGATGATATTGTCCATTTGGGAATTGAGGGCAGATTTAAAAGTTACCAATGGGAAATGGGAAATGAAATATTTTCATATGCAAGGGAAGCAAAAACGTCATTTTCATTGGTCGGAACATATGATGTTATTGCTACGGCTACCAATGTTTGTGGAAATAAGTCATCGGATACAGTAACATTAAATATTATCAATGATTTAAATGCATTCGCGGATATGTCCTATGAATATACGGGATCTCTGTGTCCCGGAACTCCCATTGCATTTCAGTCAAATTCCAAGGGTAAGACGCGTTGGATATTCGATGATATTTTTGAAACTGACTTATCAAGCCCGGTTTTTGTTCCTGATACCGCAAGTGATTATACAGTCACATTAATTGTTGAAAATGGATGTGGATCATCCGATACGGTATCTGAAACAATTTTTGTGGATTATACTTATGAAACTGAAATGGAAAATGTACATTTTCGTTTCAAGGAAGAAGAAAACAAAAACGCGGATACATTATTTGTTTGCCCCGGCGAAAAATTCGCACTTGTCAACGAAACACAGACACCAGACCTCAAATATTACTGGATAATTGATGATACGGACACCATTAAAAGTTATCATTTAGAACATGATTTTACTGATCAGGGAGATCATTCTGTGTATTTAATGGCGGTGAACTCTTGCATGGGTTCCATGTCGTCAATGATAAAAACGATTCGTGTGGATACGAATGTACAGCCTGATGTTCAGCTCAAAGCAGGACCATTCCTCATTTGCCCGGGAGAGGCCGTTTACTTTTTCGATGAAAATATTCATGATAATATTCGATATCAATACCACATTGATTATGGTGATGGACATGATGATACAGATATACACAGTTTCTCTGATCCAAATCTCCATACCCTGACTCGCCATGTTTATGAGGCTGCAGGAGAATATAATTATGTGTTTACAGCAACCAACGCGTGCAATAATTCCAGTTCAGTAGAAGGATTAATAGAGGTAGAGGAGAATCAAACAAAACCGGGTTTTTATTACATTCAAAACTCAACACAAAACGAAGAAGATCACGTAGTTACTGACTGGTCGAAGCGCATGGATGAAACAGATTTCAAAATTACCATTCCGGTAGTATGGCCGGATTGGTACACAGATCTGGACAGTACTTTCTATGCTTATTTCTGGTACGGTGGGATTCGTCCTGAAGATGATCACGGGGTTCCCGATGGATTTGTTAAACTTCAAACCGATAAAATATCCACCGGTGATACCCTCATTGCATACGTACCTTTTAGTGCAATGGACAGAACGGTTGGTTTTATTGTTGGATGGCATTGCAATTCGGATATTGCATTTTTGAATGAACCTGATCATTTTACAATGCCGATGAATGCTTCCGAGAACATTGAGAACATTGATATCGTTTCTAACGGGTCACTCGATATAACAAGCCTTACTGCTGGAAACCCTGTTGAATTTAGTGACTGGTCAGGTGTTTGTAATTCGGAAAAGCTTGAGGGTGAATGGTTAGCAGATAAAGGCGATGGTTATGCATTGCTGCTTGAGTTTTGGGCAGATGAACAGGGTAATCAAAAATTTTATTTGCACCAGGGACCTGCTAATAACAAGCAGGAATATCTCGTGTCAGAAGGGTATTACAACTATTTCGGAACCGATTCGATTGAATTGTCTTCACTGGAAGGTGAATGTTTTGGCTGGGGAGCCTATAAATTTGAAATTTTTGATAATAAACTTCATTTTGTAAATGCACAGGATGAGTGTGATGCACGTTTAAATGATCTAGCTAATTACACATATGAAAGATATGAAGGTGATCACCACGATATGGCGGCCTGCCCGGGCGAACCGGTGATGTTTACCATTGCGGGAGGGACATCTTATGAGTGGCATTTTCAGGATGGAACCATTGATACAGGCAAAACTGTTTACCACACGTATTCTGAACCGGGAGAGTTCAATGAATACGTGGTAGTAACAAACGGGTGTGGCGGGTCTGATACAATTTACACCAACGTACGTGTTTCAGAAAATAATTTTCCTTTGGCCGGGTTTCAAATGGACAGATACAACATGGAAGTCGGAGATATAGTGCATTTGAAGGTGCCTGATGATATTGTCAGTCAACACATTGCCGAGTACTATTGGGATTTTGGAGATGGAAAAGGAGCTTCTTCACCCAATGTGTCACATGTTTTTGATAAACCAGGTAATTATTTGATTACATTAAAAGCCATCAATGGATGTGGTGTAACAGATTTCCAACAGGAGATTCATGTCATCGGAAATACAAATGGCTGTGAATTGAATGCCGATTTTGATATTGACCTCGTGGATCATACCATCACTCTTTATGATCAAACAACAAACGGCGCACCAACATCTTATTTCTGGGATTTTGGAGATCAAACTTCATCACAGTCACCAAACCCAACGCACTCCTATTCAGGTAATGGATTATTTCAGGTTCGGCTAAAGGTTTACGATTCCATTTCCGGGTGCTCTGATGATATTGTCAAAGAGATTCAATTGGGTAATTCTTCATGTTATGCAGATTTTGAACACATGGTGGTTGGTAAAGATTCAGTTTTGTTTGTTGATAAGTCGAATGGTTCTGTTACTGATTGGACATGGGAATTTGGAAGCGGGGAGATTTCGGAAAAACAAAATCCCTTGCATGTATTTCCCAAAAGCGGGTATTATAAAGTTACGCTTTCTACCAAGGATGATGGTGGTTGTTATGCAACCCAAACCAAGGAAGTACTGATTGATTCGAATGATGAAAATGTTTGTTATGTTTCGTTTGTCCCTGAAATAAAAGGATTGGAAGTCAATCTGAACCTGGTTGCAAGTCCGACCATAACTTCCGCTTGCTGGATGATGGGAGATGGAAATGTTGTTTGCGGTAAAGAAACAACCTACACCTTCGAAAAAAAGGGTGAGTACAAAATCTGCGTTGTCGGAATTGATACCGTTAACAATTGCCAGGCACGCGACTGCAAAGTTATAAGGGTAGGGGAAGCAGATTGTTATGCTGATTTCTCCTATGTGATCACGGATGATGGAGCTGTAGATTTTATAAATAAGTCGGAAGGAGGAAATTTCAAGGCTTCCTGGAATTTCGGTGATGGTAACATGGAAGCGGCCATGCAACCATCGCATAGATATGCAAAGCCAGGAGAATACAATGTAAGCCTAAGCATAATCAATGATACCATTCGATGCCTGGCCCAAACGGAGAAATACGTGCAAATTTCGTCAGATTCAGCAACAGAAATTTATTGCAAGCCGGAAATGAGTTACTTTACAGATGCCGGAACATCCACATATAAATTTGATGAGATCTCAGGAAGATCATTCACCAGTTATTACTGGACATTCGATGATAATGGTTTTTCAACATTAAAATCGCCTGTGCATACATTTGAGAATCCCGGAAATTACGAAGTTTGCCTCCATGTGAGAGATGCACAAACCGGTTGTTCGGAAGTTATATGTGAGGTGGTCACGGTCATGGATGTCAACAATAACTTGGTGCCTGTAAGTGCTGATTTCAACGTATTTCCTGTTTTTAATTCAAAAATGGTCGTTTTTAAAGATAATTCGCAGGGGAATGTTACCTCAAGAAACTGGACTTTCGGAGATGGAAAAACCATAAGTGATTCAATAAAAACCGCGCACATTTATAAGGAAGCGGGAACATACGAAGTTTGCCTGGTGGTGGCAGACGAGGCAAACAATATGGTGAGTAAAAAATGCAAGGAGGTTGTTGCCGGTGACAGAGATTGCAATTTGATCGCAGATTTCAAGTACAATGTGGATCCTGAAAATCAAATGGTATCTTTCATAAATAGGTCTGTTGGAAATGTGAACAAGGTATCCTGGTATTTTGATGATGGCACAGGAGCATATGAGCAAAACCCCGTACATGTGTATGATGCACAGGGTTATTATAACGTTAAGCTGGCGGTGAAAGATACAAATAATCAATGTTTTTCAACCACGCGGAAACGAGTTCAGGTTGGCGCCAACAACTGCAATGCCGCGTTTCAATACACGGTAGACCACGATTCTCTTATTGTCAGATTCAAGAATAAATCAACAGTAAGTAATACCCGGTTTTATTGGTTATTCGGAGACAAAACTATGTCCACGGAAATTCATCCTGTCAAAAAATACAAATCCCCCGGGCAATATCCGGTAACTCTTACCGTATCGAATATAGATGGAACCTGTTCTGACATTTACCAAACCAGCATACAGGTTGGTGAAGTTGCATGCGATGCGGACTTTGAGGTTTATGTTGATTCATCAACCAACATTGCATTTTTCAAGAGTAAATACATGGGTGATGTAAAAAAGTATCACTGGTATTTTGGTGATGGTCACGAATCTGTAAAAGAAAATCCGATCCATGCCTTCCCGGCTCCTGGTTATTATACCGTCCGGCATGTTGTTTCCAATGCTGACAAGTTATGCATTGATAAGCAGGAGAAAACAATACTTGTTGGTCATCCCGGAAAAGATTGTGAAGCAGATTTTTATTGGAATGTAGATAATGAAACAAGAAAAGTCAGCTTTATCAGCACCTCCTTTGGTGAAGGCTTAAGCTATAAGTGGGTTTTTGGAGATGGGGATTCTACAGAAACTGAAAACCCGGAACATTCATATGAAATGGCTAATTATTATGATGTGTGCTTAACGATAATGAACAATCAGGAAATTGTAAATACCACTTGCAAAAGTGTACCTGTTGCCATTGTAGATACGCTAAATTGCAATGCGGAATTTATTTATGAAGTTGATTCAGCATCCCGAACGGTAAAATTTATGGATATTTCATCGGGACAACCGGATAAATGGAGATGGAATTTTGGAGATAGCACAGGTATTTCAGGCGATTACAGTCCTCTGCATGGATATGCATCAGCAGGATATTATATCGTACAGATGGTTATTGCAAACTCAACTTCCGGATGTGTTGATGCACATTATGAATTAATAAATGTTGGCGAACAAGCAGATGGGTTAAGGGCTGGTTTCGGATATGTCATCGATTCTCTTTTATGGAAAAGCTCAGGTAAACCAGTCGATTTTGTGGGAATTGCTACCGGTAAACCCAGTAGTTTTGCATGGAAATTTGGTGACGGAAATACAAACAATTCCTCACTGACACCAACCAACATATATACCCAAAGCGGTTTATATCAGGTTAGTTTTAGTGTTACTGATCCGAACACAGGTGGGTTTAGCAGCTTCACAAGTGATGTTTTAATCGAGTTTCTGTCAGCAACAAAAGCTGTTTTAACCGAAAATCTGGATGCAATTGTCTATCCAAACCCGTTCAGAGACAATGTATTCGTTCATTTTTATCTTGACCGGAAAACCCGGGTAACAATTGAGGTTTTGGATGAATTGGGAAGAACAATTGAAATCATTGAAGATAATGAACTGGATGTGGGCATAAACCATATGGTTTGGGATGGATCCGAGGTAAAACAGGGAATCTATATACTACGGTTTTTGACAGGTGACGGCCAGCAAAAAATAATGCGAATCGTCAAACAATAAAAATCAACCAGACAGGTCTGTTGGATATACCATCGGGCCTGTCTTTTTATTCTTCTAACTCTGGTTTCGCTCGCACATCCAGTTTGTTTTTAACTTTTTCAGCACCTCCCTGAATTGCATTTTTTGTGGCATTTTCTTTTTCCTTCCACGTATCAACTGTACCGGTAAGAATAGCAGTACCATCATTTACTTTAACTGAAATGTTTTCACCGCTGATTCGGACGTCATTGGCAAGCAAACCTTCGATATCTTTTTGAATATCAAAATCACTTCGATTTTCGTTATCGGTTTTTACCGGTGTTGTTACCATCACCTGATTAAGCACACCACGAACACCTTTCACGGATTTGGAGGTTTTTACTGCCCTGTCTCTTGCCAACAGATTATCTGTATAACCGCTTAAAGTAACTATACCATCATCAACCGATACATCAATCAGGTGAGATGAAACATCGGGCTGCAACTGTAATTCGAGCATTACATTGTTTTTTATTGCTTGATCAGATACTGAATTTTGCTGACTGTGAAGGGGTATTGATAAAAGCATTGTTACCAGCAACATAAAAATTGAATTTTTCATGATTGTTAATTTTTTTTCTGTAATTATTTGCGTGTTAGGTATATGTTTATTCGGCATAAAAATGAACCATTTGGGTGATGGCTGTTTCATTTACCGGTCCAAAAGCGTTTATTAACCGGGATTTCATAGAGCTGTCGAAAGTTGGTCTGTACATTCCTTTTGCAATATAACCTGCACCTTCAAAAACGCCTATCTTGTGAATATATGGTTCAACCGGAGGCGTTGGCACCGGAGTATTTTCATCCAGCAAATCCTTCCACTTACTATCAAAATCCTTCAATGTTGTCAGGTTTGGTTGGTATGGCTCTACATCAAGATTGTAAAACCCTTCGTATGCAACACTTGAAGTATAATATTCATCGCCAAGAGCAGCAAAAGCATGTCCGAATTCATGCATAAATACAAATGCTGAGTGCTCGTTGTCGCTACTGCAGACACTGTAAAAATTATATATACCGCCACCGCCATACTTTTTACTATTCACCAATATATAAATCTGGTCGTAGGGCACACAGGCAGCAACATCCCTTACAGTGTGGAAATCGCTCGTTGTCAGGTATCTTTCACTGTTAAATGTATAGAAATTACTGTTTAAAATGGTTTTTTTCCATACCGTATCTGCAGGAATATCTGTTCCTGATTCGATGGATGGAGCTTCTACTATCCAGATATTTAATAAGTTACCCAAACTATCAAAGGGCGACCATTGCAACATCTCTTTTGCATACCTTTTCGCATCCGACCTGAATTTTTTCATTTCCTTCTTTGTATAACCTTCTGGAAGAATGACAATATCCAGTTTAGTTGAGGGATCTCCGGAGTCAACGAGTTTGCCAGTCGGAAAATCCGGGACTGTTTCTTTTTGAATGAAATAATCAGATGGAGAAATGACCGTTGAAAAAACCTGGCTCCATGTTAAATCCATATTTCTGGATAATATTTTTATCAGGATGGAATCTTTAGGGTAAGGCATGATGACCGATTCAGGGAAGCTGCGTGTTATATGAATTGCCTCTTCAGTAGTTTGCCATTCCCTGAACAAGGTTGCATAACCGCGTGAGTAAATTAACCTGTTTTGATCAGCGCTGTAAACTTCAAGCATGAATTCTCCATAGCGAAAAGTATCAATGAGATTTGTTTTTGAGCCTCCCCAGAACGGTTCTTCTTTATATTTGTCAAGATGAAATGATGATGTATTGCTGTTTCCGCTTTGATAATAATCAAGACGCAATGTCTTGCTCTCAAAGTAATCATCAAACTTTACATTTTGAGAAAAAACAGCCTGCACAACGAAAAAATTTAAGATAATTGCAATGGTGTGTTTCATTCGTAATGTGTTTTTGTTAGGTTATTGGTCAGAAGCCTCTGATAGATTCTATTGGAAGTACAAAGATATGATATGTACTTCCATTTATGACTAAAATGTGAATAAAACCATGAATTGTTCATTGAAAAAATGATTTATGAAATGAAAATAATAACGAAATTAAAAAATAATTCATTTATCGGGACTGCAATGAATTAAATTCTAAATTTGTGCCTGTTAAAAATAGTATTTGATATGGATATTAATTTGTTTTTTAATATTGAAGACTGGCTTACAGGATTGGGAATTGCTCCTGATATGGCAGCCATCTTGAATACTGGTTTTTCGGTTATTATTTTACTTTTCATGGCTTACCTGTCTTATGTTATTGTAAAGCGAATCATTTTAAAAACAATAAATACATTCGCCAAAAGAAGCAAAGCGCAATGGGATGATATCCTGGTTGAGAAAAAGGTATTTTCAAAGTTTGCGCATCTGGCACCTGCTCTTGTTATTTATCTTACAGTGGGTTTTGTTCTGAGTAATTATCCGGAGATTGCATCAAAAATCCAGGCGCTTATTATGATTTATATGCTTTTCATTGGATTGTTAGTTGCCGATGCATTTATTAATGCCCTTCATGAAATATATAACACGTTACCTATTGCCGAGAGTCGGCCAATTAAGGGTTACATTCAGGTAGTGAAGATTTTTTTATATTTCATCATCATTTTATCCATATTATCTATACTGTTTAATAAGGAAATCGGTCATTTTTTAACCGGCCTGGGAGCGATGGCAGCCGTGCTGCTACTTGTTTTTAAAGATACCATTCTGGGTTTTGTGGCCAGTATTCAGCTTTCAGCAAATGATATGGTAAAGCCGGGCGACTGGATAGAAATGCCCTCACGCGGTGCAGACGGTCCGGTTACCGATATTACATTGAATACTGTAAAGGTTCGAAACTGGGACAAGACAGTCAGTACTATACCTACCTATGCTCTGGTTACCGAATCGTTCGTGAACTGGCGGGGAATGGAGGAGTCGGGAGGTAGACGGATAAAACGGCATATAAATATTGACATGAAAAGTGTTCAGTTTTGTGATGAGGAAATGATCAAGAAATTCATGAAGATACATTATCTCAAAGAATACATTGAGCAGAAACGCGAGGAGATCCGGAAGTTTAATGAAGCGAATAATGTTGATATTTCAATGCTTGCTAATGGCCGAAGGGTAACCAACCTGGGAACATTTCGAAAATACGTGGAATTCTACCTGAAAAATCATCCGAAAATACACCAGGAATTAACCTTTCTAATTCGACATTTACAGCCCACAGATAAGGGAATTCCACTCGAGATATATGTTTTTAGCAATGAGCAGGCCTGGGCAGAATATGAAGCCATCCAGTCAGATATTTTTGATCACCTGATAGCTGTTATCCCTGAGTTTGGTTTGCGTGTGTTTCAAAGTCCAAGCGGTGACGATATTCAAAAAGCCATTGATCGTTTCCCCCAGGTTTAAAAAAATCCCGGACGAAAAGCAACATCCGGGATACATTGTTTAAAACTATTGCTTTTTAGATAGCACTGCCACCGCGCTCATTTGTTCGGATGCGAATACATTCTTCCAATGGTGTAATAAATATTTTACCATCGCCAATAACGCCTTCTTTTCCATCAGTGCTTGATTTGGCCGCCTTAATAATGGTATCAATGGTGATATCCACAAATTCCTGGTTAACGGCAATTTCGAGTTTTACTTTTGGAATAAGACCGGGAATAACCTTTTTACCCCGGTAAATTTCTACGTTTTGCTGTCGACCATGACCGGAGACACGGCTTACTGTAATCCTGGTGATGTCCGCTTCAATTAAAGCTGTGCGGACATGGTCAAGTTGGTTTTCTCTTATGATTGCTGTGATTAATTTCATGTGTTTAAAATTTGTGACCA
>CAZAMT010000139.1:6965-10176 GCA_964486145.1 uncultured Bacteroidales bacterium | reverse complement strand
TATCATGTATTTGCTACGCCAACCATATATTTACTCAACAACAAACGTGAGATTTTACTGCGTCCTAATTCTGTTAAACAATTAGATTCGTGGGTAGATTGGTATTTGGTTCAGGGGAATAAATGAAAAGTTTGAATATGATAGCTAAAAAAAATAGCGGAATGAAAACCAACGAAACGCCAACAAATGGTATAGTGCATGCGGGTTTCAGCAATTTTCGGGCGTTTGTAGCTCGTAAAAAATGTCGGTGTAAGCTGTCAGGAAAGTGCCTTGAAATCCCGCACGACACCATACCATAAACCGTTCAGGCAAATCCTGAACGGCTGCGTACGGCTGCGTTGCAGATCCTGAAAAGCTGATTAAGGTTACAATCACAGCTAATTGTGTACATAATTCCATATCTTTACATGAATAAACCAGAACATATAACTTATGTCAAAAAAACTGCCACCGTTTGCGTCTACATTTTCACCAGGCATTCCAAAAATATTAAAGGAAACAGATGCTACAATCCTCCTAAGTACTTATCAGGCAGGTAAAGTAATTTTTTTAAGTGCCGTCAGTGATGATAAACTTGTACAGCTTCCCCGCACATTTGACAGTGCGATGGGCATTGCAACAAATGAAGGACGTGTTGCAGTTGCATGTAAAAATGAAGTGGTGGTTTTAGCCAATGCCGCTGGTTTGGCTGCATTTTATCCTGTGCAACCTAAAACCTACGATGCGCTTTTTGTTCCTCGTGCAGTGTATTTTACCGGACAACTGGCACTTCATGACATGCATTGGTCTGAGCAAGGTTTGTTGGCAATTAATACACTTTTTTCATGCATTTCTGTTATTGATGACGAATATAGTTTTAAACCCATCTGGCAACCCTCGTTTATAGAAGAACTGGCACCGGAGGATCGTTGCCATTTAAATGGTATGGCAATAAATGAGAATGGTGATATAGAATTTGTTACCGCTTTGGGCACCACGAATAAACGACAGGGATGGCGCGAGAATAAAATGGAGGGTGGTGTGCTTGTTGATGTAAAATCAAATAAGATTTTGTTTGATCACCTTGCCATGCCCCATTCGCCGCGGTTGTATAATGATAAACTGTATTTTCTTATTTCAGCACTCGGGCAGCTTGTCGAGGCCGACATTCAAAACAGGGAATACAAGGTAATAGCGGAGTTAGGCGGGTTTGCAAGAGGCATGGAAAAAATCGGGGATTATCTGTTCATCGGAATTTCTAAACTGCGGCATACAACCGAAATATTTGCTGATTTACCCATTGCCAAATCCTCGTTTGCCGGAGTCGTGGTGTACAATCTGGCGCAAAGAAAGGTTGAAGGTAAAATCAAATATCACAGTTCGGTTGAGGAAATTTACGACGTAAAAATTCTTTCCGGTATGAAACGTCCCGGAATACTCAATTATAAAAAAGACGTTCATCAACTGGCGCTGGTAACACCAACGGATAGCTTTTGGGCCTCGCCTGAACCAAAAAATAAATAACCCATGGCAATTCAATATCAATTTAGCAAAGAAGTGACCATTCCCTACGTATTAAGAGAACTGAAACATTTAACATTCCCACCGTTTGAACGAAAGGTGGCTTCATCAAATATCTCTGAACCCTTGTTATGCGTGCAGGCTATAAACAAGCACCATGAGATTGTTGGTGTAACGCTGGCCGAGGCCGATATTTCAAAACCATTTTCTGAAGTCATTTCTTTGTATGTCCGACCGGATTATCAAAACCAGGGCATTGGTTCAAAACTATTGGAAATGATCAGAAAGGCCTGCATGGTAAAAAATGAAAAGGAAGTTCGGTTGTTTTATCGTTCTAACTGGAACACCAGGGAAAAGCTGGAACATATGCTTCAGAACCTTGGCTGGTCGGATCCAGAGATAATTATGGAGATTTACAAAAGCCATATACGTGCGTTTGCGAAGGTCAAATGGCCGGTGTTAACTGAACTTCCCGATGATTATTCTATCACGTTCTGGGTGGATATGACGGAGGAAGACCAGCAGTTCATCACAAAACAAATGCAGCAGGAAAAAACGGATCCATATCTATCTCCACTAGCCAATACGAGGAACATTGAAAAATCCAACAGTTTATTACTGCGTCACCAAGGAAATCCTGCAGGATGGCTGATTTCGTACCGGAATAGTAAGGATTCAGTTGAATACAACAACCTGCACATTTTCAAAGCACATCGCAAAAACCCACGTATACCGATGCTGATGTTACATAAAGCAATAACTATTCAACTCGAAAAAAATATTCCTGAAGCCATCTGGGTGATTGGAAAACACCACAAGCAAATGATTGGCTACATTCAACGGTATTTCGGTGAGGCGATTTTAGACAATCACCATGTGATGGTGTCGGTTTTTAAAGGGTAAAAGGAAAGATTTCTTTTAGTGGGCATATGTTTTAAATTTGAAACGGAAATGTTCAGGTTTCTTGCATAAAATTAAAAGAAATCTTTATGAAGCCGTGAAAATGGGCATTGTAGACATCAAAAAATTCAATATACAGGGTTAAAAAACAGATTGCCAGACAGAAAATGCCTGGCAATCATGGTTTAAATATATGGATGGTTGTTTATTCAGCGATCACCCATTTCCTGGTAATGGTCTTATCAGGTGTTAAAATATTTAATATATACATACCCGCCGGAAGATCGCTTACATCAATTACGGTTTGTGATTCATCAGAAATTTCCCGTAAATATTTCTGTCCGTTTATGCCATGAAGTTCAATGGTGGCTTTTTTATTTCCGGGGTTTCTGACATAGATTTTTTCATGGGCCGGATTTGGATATACAGATATGATAACATCATCTTTATGATGGACCCCGGTCGCTTCTGCTTCGGAAACAACCACTGCCCATTCCTGTTGGGTTGTACCGTCTTCCGCGGTTACCGTGTAAACCACTGTATCTGAAAAATCCTGGTTTTCCGCGCTGGCAGGATCAATAACTGCACCATCGGATATTTCAATGGTAGGAGCCAACGAAGTCAGGTCCGTGCCATTTTCTACTTCAATGTCAACCGTGTGATTCGCGGGATCAATGGAAGCAACGCCTGTTTGTTCGGTTAATTCAAAGGAAATAATATCCGTTTCAGTATTGGGCGCTACCGTTACCACAACATCCCATTCCTGTTGGGTTGTACCGTCTTCCGCGGTTACCGTGTAAACCACTGTATC
>CAZAMT010000139.1:0-6865 GCA_964486145.1 uncultured Bacteroidales bacterium | reverse complement strand
TAATTCAAAGGAAATAATATCCGTTTCAGTATTGGGCGCTACCGTTACCACAACAATCCATTCCCGGGTAGTTACCGAATCTTCAGCGGTCACAGTGTAAACCACGGTATCTGAAAAATCACGCGCTATGCCGCCCGGCGGATCGATGGACGCTTTACCCGAGACAGTTATTTCCGGGATTAGTTCAGTAACATCCGTACCGCGCTCGACCTCAATATTCACAACGAAAAGTGTATCATTAATATTTGCCGGGCCGGTTTGTTCAGGTATCGCGAAAGAAAGGATTGCACATGAATCGCTATACGGTTTTATGTTTATTATAAACCCATCGGAAAATCCTTTTGAGGTTCTTGAAAGTGCCCCAGGCCCCCAGGGATTAAAATCCACTTGCGATCTGAACGAACCCGCAACACCAATATCATCATTTTCCTTTAAGGCCAATGCCCTGGAAATATCCATTTCATTACCACCAATGGTATTTCCCCAAATATATTCATAAGAGCCGCTTAATTTGGCAATAAAAATGTCGTGTGACCCAGAGGAGTTAAAAAGTTCTTCATCGGTATCATCAGGGTTCATGTCGAAGTTGTTTCCTGCAAAAGAGCCTGTAATTATCAACTTGTTTCTCGAGTCATAATCTATATCATTGACCTGGTCTACTGACGATCCACCAATGTGGCGCCAGTCAGATGTTACGTTGGCACCATCGGTGCCGTATTTTTGTAACAGGATATCTTTATGGCCATTTGAAGAGTACGTTTTTAGTATGGGGATATGCCCAATATAACCGGTTACAAAGCTAATATTGTCGTAAAAATAGGATGCTGACCAAATGGTATCCCCGGCGATGGTGAGGGCCGTGGTTTGATTTCCTTTATCGTTACCCAGTGTTTCCACCCAT
Organism: uncultured Bacteroidales bacterium; assembly: GCA_964486145.1. Lineage (GTDB taxonomy): Bacteria > Bacteroidota > Bacteroidia > Bacteroidales > JAAAOM01 > CAZAMT01. The sequence continues at coordinate 5,964 of CAZAMT010000139.1, read as the reverse complement.
TGAAAACTGCCGGCCGGATCAAAACAGGAAACAAAAGCATCCTGGTTGCCGGCTGAAGTTACAAGGTGTCCTAATGCAGAAGGATCAAAATCAACAGTTTCAGAGAAACCTCCCCCAAAATACAAACGACCGGCATCATCAGCATCTAAGCAGTTCAGTTCTTCTTTCCCGCTGCCACCTATGGTGTGGCTCCAAAGGTAATTACTTGTCGATAAATTGTATTTAGCTATGAACATATCGTAATCCCCTTCTGAGTCAACAAATGTTACTCCATTGTCGAAACTCGCGGTCTGATTGAATTCACCTCCAATGTAAACCAAATCATCCTCAACCCAATGCAAATCGGTAACTTCTTCATTGCCCGCACCAGTAATATAAACGAAATCTTCGAAATTTCCATCCGCATCATATCCGGCGACAAAAGCATCCTTTTGATCTGCAGGATGCTGAGCGGTATTCCCTGGATCGGGATCAAAGTCAACCGTATTCTCATATTTCCCTCCAATATAAATTTTAGGATCAGGGCCATTGCTTACAACTATGGAAGACACATTGTCAAGGCCCGTGCCCCCAACCGTGATTGTCCAGGCGATTGGTGACTGAAAAGCAAAATAATTTGCCTTATACTTTTGTATAAAAATATCGCTTTCTCCATTGGAAGTCCGTTCATCTCCCGACCCGATGAGACCATACGGATCAAAATCAACGGTTCCCCTGAATATTCCGGTAACATACATGTTACCCGCATCATCGTATGCAATATCTTCAATATCATCAGCTTCAACCCCCCCGACCTGGAAAGCCTTACTGGTGCGCTGCGCGTATAGGGCAACTGAAAATAACAAGGTTAAACTAAAAATGAACAAAAAGTGATAAATTTTTTTCATGGCTAACGATTTTGATTAAACATGGGGACAAAGTATCAAAAAAACAGGAATTAAAAGACCGAAATGGTGTCAAATGAGAATTACACTGCTTCCTGTTTGAATTCATTGGTTTTTAGTGAGAATCAGCTAAGCTGCCTTATACGTAAATACGGCTATTTAGTGCATGCAAGAATACCATCATATTAAGTGCCTGCACGAAAACTATGGAATTAGGCTAAACCCCGCCGAGCTGTGATATCAATCCTTTGTATTTTCCTTCAGCAACAGGCACGGATTCCTGGTTTTCCATGAGTATATTACCATGCTTTTTCCGGCTGACCTTTTTAATCTTTTGTACATTAATCAAATGCGATTGATGAATCCGGTAGAAACCAAAGCCTGAAAGCATTTCATCATACAATTTTAAAGGCTTTGAAATAAGGATTTTACTGTTATCTGTTAATATAAACGTAGTGTAATTACTGTCGGATTCGCATCGTATGATTTTATCCAGTTTAACTACGTGGGTTGCCTCGGATGTTTGCAAAACCAGTTGCTTGGTGTTTTCGCGTGTTGTATTTCCTAACAAAACATGGATTCTTTCAAGGTAATGCTGCTCTAAGAGTTGTTCCCTGGCTTTTATAATGGCCCTGATCAAATCCTCCGTTTTATAGGGTTTTAGCAAAAAATCAACCGCGCTGATATGAAATGCCCGGATGGCATACTCGTCATGAGCCGTCAGCCAAATGATTTGAAAGTTGATAGCATCCAGTTTCTTTAAAAGATCAAAAGAATTGCCATCTTTGAGTTCAATGTCAAGCATCAGTATATCGGGATTACTTTTTCTGATAAGTGTTAATCCTTCTTCCACTGTTGCTGCCTCCCCGGTAATTTCAATTTGAGGAAAAAAACTATGAATAACAGATTTCAGGTTTTCCCTTTCTGCCTTTTCATCTTCGATAATTACAAGTTTATTGACAGAATGTTTAATCGTGTTGGTGTGGTTCATATACATTTTTATTTCTGAATGTTTGATGTTTCCTGTGCAGCCAGGGAACAAAAAATATAATGCTGGTGCCTTTGCCTTTTCCATCAGGAGTAGCCGGCAGATGTAATTCAATATTCCATTGAAAGAGTTTACTGAGGATTTTAATTCTTTCGCGGGTTATCGTGATTGCTTTGGGTTGGTGTTTCCGGGCATGTTCGTTTTCTGCATTGCCCATTCCCGGGCCGTCATCGGTTATTTCTACGTTTATCCCTTCTTCTTTTTTGAGAAAACGAAGTTCAAGGTGTTTGCCACCATTTTTGATCCCGTGTTCGATGGCGTTTTCAACAAATGGTTGCAAGAGCATGGAGGGAAAGGGTATTTCATCAGTTTGTATTTCATCATCCACGAAAATATGATAACTGAATGTACCATGAAACCGCAGGTGGTGAAGTTTTATGTAATTTGTTAAAAGTTCGATTTCTTCTTCCAAAGTGGTAAGATCACTGATTGATCCATCGAGGATAAGTCGCATTAAGCCTGAAAAATCAACCAGGTAATCAGCAGCCATACGGCTTTCATTTTTTAACACCACATTTTTAATCGCGTTCAGTGCATTGAACAAAAAGTGCGGGTTTAGCTGAGATCGGAATAACCGTTGCTGTATTTGCAGCCTGTGAAGCGCTTCTTTTCGTTTTTGTTGGGTTCCAAGTAAGATCGTGATGATGATTACCAAAAGGATGACTACCGCCAGGGCAATGAAAAACTGCCGTTGACGGGATATCCGTTCTTGTTGGATTTGTTTTTCATTGTTTAGTTGTTGGATGGTACGTTCTTTTTTCTCAGTTTCATATTTTTCGCGTAAATTTTCCATTAACATTTCCTGTTTCTCACTATACATGGAATCACGCAAAGCAATGTGCTTTTCGAAATATTTCAGAGCGCTGTCTGCTTTGCCGGTTTTCTTGAAAACCTGGTACAACAGTTGGTTGTTTTTTGAAAGTTCTTTCCGGAAATTGTATTGCAAACATGTTTCACGGGCTTTATTGAGTTTAGTGAGGCTTTCATGAAAGTTGCCCGTTTTTAAATACGTTTCGGCCAGGATATGTTCCATGTAAACAATATCCTGATTTGAACCAAGTTCTATTTCAATATCCAGTGAACGATTGTAATAGTCTATGGCTGATTGGTAATTTTCCCTGTAGAATTCGAGGTTTCCAAGACGGTACAGACCTTGGGACATTCCGGAACGATAATTTAATTTTTTACTGAATTCCAGAACTTTCCTGTAATAATCCAGTGCCTTATCCAGGCTATCCTGTTTTTCGAGGGTAAAGCCCATTACATCATACAATGACACCTTAACTGTGTTATCTTCGATGTTGTCCTGAAGCGCAACGGCTTTCTCATAATAGTTAAAAGCGGTTTCATATTTTTCCCAGTTTTGATACACATTTCCAATTTCAATATACGTATTGATCACTATTGTTGAATCTCCAATTTTTTCGTAAATCCTGCAAGCTTTTGTTAAAGATTCAATGGCCCGAGGATAATTACCGGAATAATTGTACAAAATACCCGCGTTTAGGAGGTTCGTGGCAATCTGACTACTATCACCGAGTTCGACACTCAGGTTAACCGCCTTTTCAAACGCGTTGATTGATTTTTCATTGTCATCAATAAAACTATAGGCAATGCCTTTGTTTGTATAAATTTGTATTAGCGGGAGTAATTCATCCTGTTTAGAATAAATGGCAAGTGCTGAATCCAGGTATTTTAGCCCGTTCGAATAATTCTGCATGTCAACCAGTGCATATCCTGCTAATTTATACATGTACGCTGTTTCAATCTCGCGTTTCAGGTTTTTGTAGAGTTGAATTGCCTGCCGGGACAAATAAAGGGTTGAGTCATACTGGTTCAAATCAAAATAACAATGTTTCGCCATTGCCTTATATATGTTGGCTGTTGAATCTGGAAGTTCTTCAGATACCGCTTTTCGAAGTTGATCGTTCAGACTGTCTTTTTTGGTTTGAGAAAAGGAAGTACCATGAATATAAAAAATAAGAAAAAAACTACATAACAAAAATGTGTCTGAACGGGCCATAGCACAAGTTATTATTATTACCTGACAATGTGCATTTAGATTAAATCGTGTTATTCATATTTAAAAAATATACCTTAATGAATAACGTTGCTAATGTATTGATAATAATCTTATTTGTCAAATGAGTTTTTAAAGAAGTTTTGTATTTCAACCGGGTTCAACCTGGCACCAGGGAAATAATTTTGCTAACAGGTTTCATCGTTAATTTAAAAAAAGTTGTTATTATTGTACTCAACAAATAATGATCACTTATAAACACCAGAAGGAAACTGAAACCATGCCACTTAAGCGATTAGTTGTTGTGTTTTGCATGATTATTCCGGGTCTTTATTCGTTTCATACCATTCATTATCCATCTTATGGTGTTGATTCTTTAGAAAATATATTGACAAAAATTGAAAATAAACAGTTGTCAATTCCTGAACAGGAACTCGTTGATATTTATAACAAGCTTTCCAATCATTACAATGAAAGGAATACTAAAAAATCATCGGAATTGGCTTATAAAGCACTTGATTTGGCCGGTAAAACCGGTTATGAAGAAGGTACTGCACATGCGTTGGGTATGTTAGGTAGTTTGTGTAATTCAAGGGGAAAATTCGATTCTGCTATATGGTATTATTCTAAAAGCCTGACCTTTTTTGAAACAGGGAGCGACTCTTTATACATGGCGAAAATGTATAATAATATCGGGTTATCACATGATTATATGGGAAATTTGGATAGTGCAATGCATTATTATTTCAAAAGCCTTGATATCAAAAAACAATTAACGGATACCATGGGCATTATTACCTGTTTGAATAACATCGGCGCTTCATTTTTCTTTTACGAGAGATATGACGAAGCCCTCGACTATTACAACCAATGTATCCCCCTGGAAATATCTATCAATGATGAAGAAGGGCTTGCCATGACATATTTAAACATAGGTGAATTGTATTTTAAAACGCGGGATTATGAAAATGCCGAAGATTTTTTGTTAATGGCCAACGAAGTTAATAGCAAAGTAAATAGCAATTACCTTCAGGCAATGATTTATGATTATCTTGCTCTCGTGCACATGAACCTGGGAAAAAAGAACGAAGCACTTACTTATCTCAAACAGGCCATAAAAATAAACCAAACCTTAAATGACCATGAAGCCCTTACCAATAATTACATGAGCCTGGGAAAGTTTTACCAGGAATCTGGCAACCTGATTCACGCGTTAAATTACTATTCAGATGCATATAGGCTATGTTCTGGTTCGGGTTTTGTAAAACGTGCATCTGATGCAGCAAAAGCTTTAAGTGATATTTATGCACAGCAGTCTGAATATAAGCGTTCATTACATTATCACCAGATGTACAGCGATTTAAAAGATTCAGTAATGAATGTTGAGAACCACCGGCAGATGACAGAAATGAGAACGAAGTACGAAACCGAGAAAAAAGAAAAAGAATTGGTGCTAAATGAGCTGGAACTCGAAAAGAATGCCCGGGAAATAAAGCAGCAACGTCTGATTTCCGGGTTTAGTATTGGTGGCGTTATTACTTTTCTGATATTATCAATGTTTATTTACGGTCAGTATAAACGAAAAGACGAAGCATACCGGCAGCTCGTCACGAAAAACCTTGATATGTTAAGATGTGAACAGATTCAAGAGAAAGAAAAACAAGGTAGTGTTATAGAACCTAACGAAAAATATACTAAATCAACGCTCTCGGATGATCAGAAATCAAAAATAATTAGCCAGTTACAGGAGTTTATTAAATCAGAAAAACCTTTTAAAGATCCCTCCCTGGGAATTGACAGTCTTGCCTCAAGTTTAAATACCAACCGTAGTTACCTCTCTCAAATTATCAACGAGTTTTACCAGCAGAATTTTTACTCCTTCATTAATGATCTTCGCGTAAAGGAGGCCAGGCGATTACTTGCCAATCCCGAGTACAGGAAATGGTCGATTGAAGGGATTGCCCGGCAGGTAGGGTTCAACTCAAAATCATCATTTAATACTGCCTTTAAAA
>CAZAMT010000138.1:0-10241 GCA_964486145.1 uncultured Bacteroidales bacterium | reverse complement strand
TTTCATGATATTGGATTTAATGTTTATACTTTGATTATTCTTCAATTAAAATATCTTCTCTGTCTTCGTTTCCGCCGCCTCTGATGGCAAACATATCATCAATGTCTAACAGATAAAATGATTCTGTTGTTTCTTTCATTAAACTGGTAATGTTTTTTTCATTGTAGGTTTCCATGGTAATAAGATTTATGGTTATTAATAAATGCTTTCATATATAGGTTCCATTTTTAACCAAAAGGTTACCCACTTTTTTGAAAAAATTTAAAAAAAAATAATGATAGAATTATATGTACTTGATTATCTATTATTTATGTTGTTTGGATATTTTCTTTAATCACTTTTTTATGGGGATTATTGGCCAAACTAAAATAAGAAATGCCAAAATATGCATACACCAAATAGAAAAAAAGAACCGTAACACATCAGTGGTGAGATTGCAACTATAAAATGCGAAGGATAGTAACGCTTCTTTGGAATTTATACAGGAAAAAAATAACCTGCCAGTTTTTAAACTTCCGGATAAAATGCATCCACAATATGCTCAACTTCGTACTTTTCATTCTCAAAGGTTATGGAAATAACATCAAATCTGGCTTCTTTTGTAATTTCATTTTTTTCAATGTATGCATTGGCCGCGATGATTAAAAAGCGTTGCTTTTTTTTCGTAATCATATCTTCGATGGTCTCAAAAGAAGAAGCTTTTCGAGTTTTTACCTCAACGAACACCACATGCTCATCATCGGCAACAATCAAATCCAATTCCAGATGCTGGAATCTCCAGTTTTCTTCAAGGATGATGTATCCACGGTTAGCCAAATATTGCTTTGCAATGGATTCTCCCCGGGTGCCAAATTCTTTTTTATCCATTTTTCTAAAGGAATAATAGTGTACTTTTGTTTTCGGTTACTTCCAATTGACTATTTGCGCCCAGTTTTAAGGCTACATTCGGTTCTTCATGGCCGGCTTTTATACCGAACGCTACCGGAAAACTGTATCCTTCAACTGCTTCTGCAATGATTTCCTCCAACGAAATACCAAATGGTTTATCAGTGTCTTTTATATCAGTGAAATAACCGATAATCAGCCCTTTTAATCGTCTAAAAACACCTCCTAACTTTAATTGTTGCAGATATCGATCAACCTGGTAAAGATGTTCATCAATTTCCTCAATAAACAAAATACTTCCGTCCAACAGATATTCGTAAGGGGTATTTATCAGGCTGGACATAATGGAAAGATTGCCTCCTAACAGAATACCTTCGGCTTTTCCGGACCGGTTATATTTCTCAGGTTTCCATTGATATTCAACCGGTTCACCAAATAAAGCATCTTTTAAGCTTTTTAATGACTCATCTGCATTTTTTAAACCAAACCGTGCCGGCATAGTTCCATGAATGGATGTAAAATTAAGAACCGAGTTGAAATAGGCATGTAAAACAGTAATGTCGCTAAAACCGACAATCCATTTCGGTATTTTTTTAAAACCCCGGAAGTTTAAATACGGAATTACCCTGATTGTTCCGTAACCACCCCTTGCGCAAAAAATTGCTGAAATGGTTGGATCGTTTAAAAACGTTTGAAACTCTCCGGCACGCACCTCATCATTTGCAGAGAAATAATGATGTTCCGACTTTGTTGTTACTCCTTCAATAACATCCAAATCCCATGCTTTGAGTTTCTTGATAGCTACCTTCATTTTTTTATAATCCACATGACCGCCAGGTGCAGTAATTGCTATTTTATCACCGGGTTTTAAGTAAGGAGGTTGTTTCATTTCAAGTATTTGTTTTATCAATTCAAATAATAAGCAGATTTCAATATCTTTGTCATTCTTTATAACCGAAATTAGGCTATTTTGATTAATAATTTGATGATTTAATATGACTGAATTCAAAAGATATACAATTACTGCTGCTCTTCCTTATGCAAACGGGCCTGTTCACATCGGCCATCTGGCAGGAGTTTATGTTCCCGCAGATATTTACGTTCGTTATCTTCGTTTACGTGGAAGGGATGTTATATTTGTCTGCGGATCGGATGAACATGGCGTTCCTATTACCATCAAAGCCCGTCATGAGGGAGTTTCGCCACAACATATTGTTGATCAGTACCATGAAATTATTAAAAATGCATTTCAGAAGTTCGGAATAGCCTTTGATATTTATTCACGTACCACTTCAAAAACACATTTCGAAACAGCATCCCAGTTTTTCAGAACGTTATATGATAGAGGCGAATTCATAGAAAAATCAAACGAACAGTATTTTGATGAAGAAGCCAACCAGTTTCTGGCTGATCGTTATATTGTTGGTACATGCCCCGCTTGCGGAAATGATAATGCTTATGGTGATCAATGCGAAAGCTGCGGCTCATCTTTAAATGCAACAGATTTGATTAATCCAAGATCTGCCATTTCAGGCGCAAAACCAGTATTGAAAGAAACCAAACACTGGTATCTGCCACTTGATAAGCATGAAGATTTTTTACGGGAATGGATTCTTGAAGAACATAAAGAGTGGAAAGTGAATGTGTACGGACAATGCAAATCATGGCTTGACCAGGGTTTACAGCCCCGTGCGGTTAGTCGCGATTTAGAATGGGGAATTCCTGTACCCGTAGAAGGTGCCAAAGGAAAAGTTTTGTATGTGTGGTTCGATGCACCTATCGGATATATTTCCGCGTCAAAAGAATTGACTCCGGATTGGGAAAAATACTGGAAGTCAGATGATTCCAAATTGGTACATTTTATAGGAAAAGACAATATTGTTTTCCACTGCATTATTTTTCCTACCATGCTTAAGCGCGAAGGCACTTTTATACTTCCGGAAAATGTACCTGCAAATGAATTTCTGAATCTGGAAAATGATAAAATCTCTACTTCAAGAAACTGGGCTGTTTGGTTACACGAATATTTAGAGGAATTTCCTGGCAAAGAAGATGTGTTGAGATATGCCATTTGCGCCAATGCCCCTGAAACCAAAGATAACGATTTCACCTGGAAAGACTTCCAGGCCAGAAATAACAACGAATTGGTTGCTGTGTTGGGTAATTTTATCAACCGCACACTGGTTCTAACCAATAAATATTTTGGTGGTGAAGTTCCGGAACCATCTGAATTTAATGCATACGACAAAGATACGCTTGCAGAAATTGACAATATAAAAAATTCTGTAGAAACAAGCCTGGAAAGTTATCGATTTCGCGAAGCACAAAAAATTTTCATGGATTTGGCACGGCTTGGTAACAAATACCTTGCAGATACGGAGCCATGGAAACTGATCAAAACAGATGAAAACAGTGTAAAAACAGTTTTGTACGTTTCTCTGCAAATTACTGCTAACCTTGCCATATTATCCGAGCCTTTTTTACCTTTTACCTCCATTCGGATATACGATTTCATAAATCTTGAAAAAGGAAACTGGGATAAAATCGGTTCGCGGGAAATAATTCCTGCAGGTCACAAAATTAAAAAGCCCACGCTCTTATTTGAAAAAATTGAGGACGAAGCCATCGAATATCAACTAAATAAATTAATCGAAGCACGGAAAGCTAACGAACCGGAAAGAAATGTGGAACCCCAGAAAGATGAAATATCGTTTGATGATTTCAGTAAACTGGATATTCGCACAGGTACAATTCTGGAAGCTGAAAAGGTTCCAAAAACAAAAAAGCTTATAAAACTTACCATTGATACGGGCATTGATAAACGAACCGTAGTAAGCGGAATTGCCGAATACCATGATCCAAACGAATTGATTGGCAAACAGGTTAGTATACTGGTAAACCTTGCTCCAAGAAAAATTAAAGGAATTGAATCAAAAGGTATGATCCTAATGGCAGAGGAAAGCAATGGAAAACTGGTGTTTATGATTCCGTCTGAAAAAACGGAAAACGGCGCTGGTATTCGATGATAAGGCCATCACATGCTCAACAACCAAAGCTTTAAATCGCGATGTTTTGACCGTAACCGGTTAAATTCCTGTAAAGCAATGGTGCGGTTATCAAACGATTTTATTGATACTCTGAAATAACCATTTTGCTTATCGAGAATGGTTGGTTGAAAACCTTTCGTTACCAGTTTTTGACTCAACACACGTGCATTGCTCATTTTCTTGAAACTACCTGCAATGATGTGGAACTCAGTCATGCCGGCATATTTATCAGCAACAGGTTTTTCCCGGGTCGATGCAGGATCTTCGGTATATTTCAATGCATTTTCCGGGCGCGTCTGATGATCAAGCTTTTTATCCAGTTCCTTGTATTCTTCATTCGTGGTCGTATCATTTTTATCGCCACTCAAAAAAGCATCGTACTCATCTAAAGTAAAATCCTTTACAGAGTCATTGGTGAATAGCGAACGAAAGGGTACCGGGTCACCTTCCATATAAAAATATACGCCATATGTTATAAGCAAAGGTATACCAACAATAAAAATCAGAGCCCTGGCAAAACTTGGTCTTTTAACCCTGGGTTGTTCAATGGCCGGTGTTTTTTTTGATGTATTTGACGGAGAGTATTTAAAAGAATCAAAACCATAAGATTCCAACAATAAATTTTCGTCTGTTGCTGATTCGAATTCAATTACCTTTTTCTCATTTAGTTTCAGGGTTCCGATATTCGGAAAATTTTCCTCGAGTCCATGATCCAGCCTGCGCCATACCTGCTGCACAAAATCAGCTAAAACTTTATTCGCTTCATTTTCAGAAAAACCTTTTTCCTTGATTAAATACCCATGAATCAGCCCTCCATCATTGGTTAAATCAGGATTAAACCCGAGTTTTTTTCTGGGTGGATTGAATGTATTACTGTTTGGATCTACCTTCGCGGAAGCATATTCCGCGGTAAATCCACCTAATCTTGGCAGGATTACACAAGGATTCTTTTTTAATAATTCTTTTACTACAATTTTTATATCAACTGCCATTTCAATTATATCTTTGTACTATCAATTTACGAATGTATTATTAAATGCCTGAAATTAAAGCACTTTTACGACAAATGCCAATGAAAGTTATTATCATTCAAAATTAAGCAATATCTTCGAATACACTAGACAACATCGTACTTATGAAAAAAATACAAATGGTTGACCTGCATGGTCAGTATTTAAACATTAAAAACCAGGTAGATAAGGCTATTCAGGAAGTTATTGATAACACCCGATTCATAAAAGGCAAGGAAGTAAAATTCTTCGAATCGGAATTATCAGAATACCTGGCATGCAATCATGTAATCAATTGTGCAAATGGTACTGATGCCCTTCAAATTGCTTTGATGGCGCTGAATCTCGAACCGGGGGATGAAGTCATTACATCAGCATTTACATTTGTTGCTACGGCTGAAGTAATTGCCCTCCTGAAATTAAAACCTGTATTCGTTGACATCAAACCCGGCTCGTTCAACATGGATTCTGATCGAATTGAAGAAGCGATTACGAAAAACACAAGGGCAATTCTGCCTGTACACCTGTTTGGACAATGTGCCAATATGAAACGAATACTGGAAATTGCCCGGCAGAACAAACTATATGTGATCGAAGACAATGCACAGGCCATCGGTTCAGATTACCTTCTGGATGGAAAATCTCTGAAATCCGGAACCATGGGCACTATTGGAACTACTTCATTTTTTCCTTCAAAAAACCTGGGTTGTTTCGGTGATGGAGGCGCTCTCACTACGAATGATGGCAATCTGGCTGAAAAAATATCGGCCATTGCAAACCATGGATCAAAAGTAAAATATTACAACGACGTTATTGGAGTAAATTCAAGGCTTGATACATTGCAAGCTGCCATTCTCAGGATTAAACTGGGATACCTGAACGGCTACATCAAATCGAGACAACAGGCAGCAGCATGGTACGATGAGCATCTCGCGGAAGTTGAAGAAATCACCATCCCTGAACGAAATCCGGATTCGACACACGTTTTTCATCAATACACTATCCGGGTTAAAAACGAAAAGCGGGATGATTTAAAGAAGTACCTTTCTGAGCATAACATCCCATCCATGGTTTATTATCCTGTTCCACTTCACAAACAAAAAGCATACATGCCATTTGTGGATCACAAAAAGGAATTAAAGCATTCTGAAAATGCTTGCACGGAGGTATTATCTCTCCCCATGCATACCGAATTAACGGAGGATCAACTATCATTTATCACGGAGGCCATTAAAAACTTTTTTTAACATGAAGGATTCATTTTTTGCACACGAAACTGCTGTTATTGATGAGGGCTGTAAAATTGGAAAAGGAACCAGGATATGGCATTTTTCGCACATTATGAAAGGCAGTGAAATTGGAGAAAACTGTAATATCGGGCAAAACGTAGTGATATCTCCGGATGTTAAACTTGGAAATAATCTTAAAATACAAAACAATGTATCTGTTTATACCGGAGTAACATGTGAAGATGATGTATTTCTCGGGCCATCCATGGTTTTTACCAATGTTATCAATCCAAGAAGTGCTGTGAACAGACAAAACGAATACATGCAAACCGTTGTTAAAAAAGGAGCTACCATTGGTGCCAATGCAACGATCATTTGTGGCCATGACATAGGCGAGTATGCATTTATTGGCGCGGGAGCCGTGGTTACAAAAGAAGTAAAAGCGTATTCACTGGTTCTTGGCAATCCTGCAAAACATGCCGGATGGATGAGCGAATACGGCCATCGGCTTTATTTTGACGAAAAAGGAGAAGCCATTTGCCCGGAAAGCAACGAGAAATACAAACTTGAAAATGAAAAAGTATTTAAAATAAATTAAAATGAAACAGACCATCCGCCAATTGTCGGACAAGTTATCTGAGATAATTACTGAGGCACACACTACCACGATTAAAATAAGTGCCAAATTTCAGGTTTGGTCACAAATTTTAAACACATGAAAAAACAAATTTTGGTGACCGGAGGTACCGGTTATATTGGTTCACATACCGCCGTAGAACTTATTGAATCCGGCTATGATGTAATAATCATCGATAATTTAAGCAATTCAAAAATGGAAGTGCTTGACGGCATTGAAAAAATAACAGGTACACGACCGGCTTTTGAAAATTTTGACTTATGTGATAAAGAAAAAGTCTCCTCTTTTTTTACCTCCTACCCGGATGTGAATGCAATTATCCATTTTGCAGCATTTAAAGCCGTGGGTGAATCAGTAGATAAGCCTCTGGAATATTATCAAAACAATCTGGTATCATTAATGAACTTGCTTGAAATGATGAGGGATAAAGATGTGCCCAACATAGTGTTTTCTTCATCCTGCACGGTTTACGGGCAGCCTGATAATCTGCCGGTTACTGAAGAAGCCCCAATCAAACCAGCCAATTCACCATACGGCAATACAAAACAAATATCCGAAGAAATTATTCGTGATACCCTCGCTATTCAAAAACAATTAAAATGCATATCTCTGCGATATTTTAATCCGATTGGAGCGCATAAATCCGGATTGATTGGTGAACTACCCAGTGGAATACCGCAAAACCTTGTGCCCTTTATTACCCAAACTGCCGTTGGTTTGAGGGAAAAACTTCGCGTATTCGGCGATGATTACAATACTCCTGATGGCACGGCTATAAGGGATTACATTAATGTAGTGGATTTGGCAAGAGCCCATGTTGTAGCCATCGAAAGAATGCTTGAAAATAAGAATAAAAGCAACAACGAGGTTTTCAATTTGGGTACTGGTAAAGGAAATTCGGTGTTGGAAATTATTAAAGTATTTGAAAAAGTAACAGGTAATAAGCTGAATTATGAAATTGTTGAAAGAAGGCCCGGAGACATAGAACAAGTTTGGGCTGATACGGCATATGCCAACAAAGAACTTGGCTGGCGGGCGAAAATTCCCCTGGAAGAAACACTTCAAAGTGCATGGACATGGGAAAAAAATATTCGTTTGTAATATTTTATAACAAATACTATTAAATGCCCGTTTTTGTGTGAGTGAATCAATTGTAAAATGAAATATAAACACATGAAACACACGCACATGATTATTAAAGGTTCTTCTACCACGAACTACCGGATAAACTCAATAACTTAATTAACTTAGTAACTTAATTATAAACACATGAAAAAACTTTTAATTACCGGGGGTGCAGGATTTATTGGATCACATGTAATACGACTTTTTGTAAAAAAATATCCTGATTACCAAATATTCAACCTTGATAACCTCACATATGCAGGCAATCTTGAAAACTTAACAGATATTGAATCTGAACCTAACTATACTTTCATAAAAGGTGATATTACCGATGCAGAATTCATTCTTCCCTTATTTAAGGAGCACCAATTTGATGGAGTAATTCATTTGGCAGCAGAATCGCACGTTGACCGCTCCATATCAAACCCCATTGAATTTATTCAAACCAACATTATTGGCACTGTGACCCTGCTAAATGCAGCAAGAGAAATATGGGAAACGGATACTGCTAATAAACTTTTTTATCATATTTCAACAGATGAGGTGTACGGATCACTTGGTGAAGAAGGATTTTTCACGGAATCAACATCCTACGATCCACGAAGCCCTTATTCAGCATCCAAGGCCAGTTCAGACCATTTGGTGCGGGCGTATCATCATACATTTCAACTACCGGTTGTACTTACCAATTGTTCAAACAATTACGGCCCCAACCAGTTTCCCGAAAAGTTAATCCCGTTATCCATCAATAATATAAAAAACAGCAAAGCCATTCCAATCTATGGAAAAGGCGAGAACATCAGGGACTGGTTATATGTTGAAGATCATGCAATTGCCATTGATCTTGTTTTTCACAAGGGAAAAACAGGTGAAACCTATAACATTGGAGGTAATAATGAGTGGACGAACATTGACCTGATTCATCTTTTATGCAAAATTATGGATGAAAAACTGGGTCGTAACAAGGGAGAATCCGCGAAACTCATCACTTTTGTGAAAGATCGGGCCGGACACGATTTGAGATATGCCATTGATTCATCCAAAATTCAACGGGAATTAAACTGGAAACCTTCCCTGCAGTTTGAACAGGGCCTTTCAAAAACAGTCGACTGGTATCTTGAGAATGAAACCTGGCTCAACCGTGTTTTGGCAGGTGATTATGAAAAATATTATGAGCAGCAATATGTAGTCAGGTAAACTGTTTTAGAAATAGATATTTTTCAAGGTCTTACAGGTACTTAATGACAGGGTCATCTGTTCTACCTTCCCAACATTTCGAATTCAAAAAAACGATTTCCGAATGGTGAAAAAACCTTCGCCATAAATCGGATATATATCGCAAAGTGCTTGTACATCAGAATCCTGTATATATTCTTCAATAAATTCAGATAATCAATATACTTTCAGTAACTTTGACAGTCCGAAAAAAAGAGATGATGGAAAGTACAAGAAATATAATACTTGTAACGTGGGATTTTACCAAAGCCAGTGAAAATGCACTTGAACATGCCATACGATTGTCATTGCATACCGGACACAAAATACGGCTTTTGCACGTGATGAAGAAAGGATCGGGTACCGTCGCACGAGCACGCAACGAAAAGAAAATAAAGCAAATTTGCATCGAAATAAAAGAAAAACACCGTATCCTGGCCGACTTTTTTATTGTTGAGGGAAGTTTGTTCGAGAAAATTGCATCGTATGCCGAGAATAACAAAGTGAGCATAGTTATTATGGGTACACACGGCATAAAAGGATTTCAAAAGTGGTTTGGCAGCAGGGCTATGAGAGTTATTGACGGATCAAGAATTCCATTTATCGTTGTACAGGACAAACCCAAAAACCATGATGAAATTACGGATGTTATCTATCCGTTAAATGTACATTCACAGGAAATTGAAAAGATATCATGGGCAGCATTTATTGCCAAATATCTGAATTCAAAAATACATCTGGTGGAGCAGGAAGAGGATAAAAACAAAAAAAATTACCAGGCAAACCTGAACCTTTCCTTAAAAAAATTTTTAAAAAACAATATCTCTTACACCATTTACCAGGCAGATAGAAATAAAGATTTGCCATCTTCAACCCTCTCGTTGGCGAGAAAACTTGACGCAGAACTTATTGTTTGGCTTGGTAACAAACACCAAAAATTTTCAGGCTTTTTCGACAATGAAGAAGCACGAATAATAGCAAACCATGAAAAAATACCTGTGATGTATATTCATCCGGACAGCATTATTAGTCCTGGTTAAATTATTTTGTCTAAACGTGTAGATGATTGCGTCGTGAATGCTGAAAAAATGAA
>CAZAMT010000137.1:0-10251 GCA_964486145.1 uncultured Bacteroidales bacterium | reverse complement strand
ATAAACATACCTTTTCTACATAAATTCCCCTGGATTTTGTACTTTTATTGACCAATTTTTACATTTACATGCTGGACATTCTGTTACCATCTGTTTAAAAATTGTGACTATGCCTAATATTGGGTACATCTCCGATAGCTATCGGGGGTAATCATATTTGTGGTGTGTCCCGGTATTAAATCAAATAAATTGTCCGACAACCGGCGGATAGCCAACTCCGATTATCGGAAATCTGTTTCAATTATTAACAAATCTTAAATCCATTATGACCAAAAAAAATAACCGTATGAACAAAACAATCAGGTACTTTTTTTTAACAGCAATTATCGGCCTTTTGCTATCAGCAAACAGCATTGCTATTGACCTCCCGGCTATCATTTCATCCGATATGGTGCTGCAGCGTAACGCAACTGTAACGATTTGGGGATGGGCCGATCCCGGGGAAAAAATAACAATTTCAGCTTCATGGATTGGTGATCCTGTCAATGCAAAAGCAGATGCCAACGGAGCATGGAAAGCTCAACTAAAAACAACGGGCAGTAAGGAACCTCAAACAATCAGAATAAACGACAGCGGGGAAGAGGTGATGCTCAGTAACGTTTTATTTGGCGAAGTGTGGCTGTGCTCCGGGCAGTCCAATATGCAGCAACCATTGAATGGGTATAGCGGGCAACCAACCTTTGGCGGTCCAATGGCTACGGCAAAGTCAGCTAATCCCAATCTTCGTTTGTTTACAGTGCACCGAACGGGAAGCAAAACACCGGCAAAAGATTTGGAAGAATATACGGCATGGCAGAGTGCTTCTCCAAATAATGTAGCAGATTTCAGTGCGGTTGCCTATTTTTTCGGTCAGCAATTACAGGAAATTCTGGATGTACCCGTGGGAATGATCCATACATCATGGGGAGGCAGTTCCGTGCAGGCATGGATAAGCAAAGAAGTAATAACCGGTTTCCAGGAAGTAAACCTTGATGATGTGGATATAGAGAAAGGTACAAATCACATTCCTACCGCGTTGTTCAATGCCATGATCCATCCGCTCGTTCCGTTTTCAATAAAAGGAGCCTTGTGGTATCAGGGAGAATCGAACCGGAAGCAACCGGAACAATACAAGGATTTATTTCCGGCAATGGTGCAGGATTGGCGTAACCGATGGAATATGGGGGAATTTCCGTTTTACTACGTCCAAATAGCACCCTTTATGTATGGTAATAACTTTCCCTTTCAAACAATTGATAATTCTGCTTTTATGCGGGAGGCACAACTGGAGTGCCTGGATCGTATTCCAAATTCGGGAATTGCAATTACTATGGATATTGGCGATGATTACTGCATTCATCCTCCCAAAAAGAAAGAAGTGGCTGACCGGTTATTGTTCAATGCGCTCAACCAAACCTACGGAATGAAAAGCATTGATGGCGCATCCCCTGTATACAGCAGTCATGAAGTTAAAGACGGCAGCATCATTCTTAGCTTCAAAAATGCCGAAAATGGTGTTTTTGCATTTGATGTGTTGAAAGATTTCGAAATTGCAGGCGAAAATAAGGTTTTTTACCCGGCTGAAGCCTGGATTGTCAACAGAAAAATGGTGCAGGTAAAGAGTGATCGCGTGCCAAATCCGGTTGCCGTGCGATATGCGTGGCGAAATTGGGTGACAGGAACATTATATGATACCAATTTACTTCCGGCACCTTCGTTTCGAACAGATGACTGGGAAGATGCTACAAGGTTTGAAGAATGATTTGGTAAAAAAACGGAATAGGTTTTACCATGTAAAACACTGGCTGTGTGTTATTAATTACTCGCTATCGCCAGTGAGAACATTTCGCGAAGTTATTTTTATCATGCTTGTTTCATATTAGCCTTCAGTAACGCGTTTTCATTGAATGGTTTATACAGCCTTGCAGTTTTGACTCATGAACGGGTTTACTCATCTTCAACTCTGGCTGAGCGCTACGGGTTTCCTGTGGTTAAAAAGCGCTTTACGACAACTGGTAAAAAAAAGACTTTGTAAAAGTATAAAGATTGGTTATATGGCAGTTTTTTAAATACTGTATTTTGTATACAAAAAAATATTTTTATATATTTACAAAGGAAAGAACGATTTAAAAAATACCATGAAAAACTTACTTCTTACATTCGTTATTCTTTTTTCTACATTATTGGCCGGTACTGCCCAACCTGCCGAATTAAGTGGTTATCGCTGGACAAAAATCGAAACAAAAACCGAAGGTGATGTAACCGGGAGGCATGAGAATACCTTTGTGGAATACAAGGGTAAATTTTACCTGTTGGGCGGCCGGGGTGTCAACCCGGTAAATGTTTTTGATCCCAATACAAATACCTGGGAAGTTAAGGGCAAATCGCCCATGGAAATTCATCATTTTCAAGGAGTAGTGCACAAAAAAGCCATTTATTTGATCGGGGCCATGACAGGAGGTTATCCCAAGGAACCTCCCATGAAAAATATCTGGATTTATTATCCTGAAACTGATACCTGGGAAGAAGGCCCTGAAATCCCTGAAAACAGGCGCAGGGGAGGCGCCGGTGCGGTTCTTTACAACGATAAAATCTACATGGTTGGAGGTATAAAATTCGGGCATTATAGCGGCACTACGAACTATTTCGACAGCTACGACCTGAAAACCGGTCGATGGGAAACCCTTACCGATGCGCCCCACGTTCGCGACCATTTCCCGGCCATTGTTGTTGATGATAAACTGTATTGCGTGGGTGGCCGCAACACCAGTGTACATCATCCTGATAATTTTGCAGCCTTTTTCAGTGCTGTTATTCCACAGGTTGATTATTACGATTTTAAAGAAGAGAGATGGTACACGATGAAAGAGCAATTGCCGGTCCCTACAGCGGCAGGAGGAATGGTAAATATTGGCAATAAGCTGGTGTACATGGGCGGTGAAGGTAGCCAGGCCCAGGCCTACAACCAAACCCAAAGCCTCGATATTACCACGGGAAAGTGGACACAATTGGCCCCGCTTTATATCGGCAGGCACGGCAGTAGCGCGATTTTACATGAAAATAATATATACATCGCCGCGGGAAGCCCCAATAGAGGAGGAGGCAACCTGACCTCCATCGAGGTTTTCTCGGCTAACCATAACTGGGAAAAACTTTTTAATGGCGAAAATCTCACGGGCTGGCAGGTAAAATGCCAGGATGAAGAAAAAGGAAAAGCATTCTGGTCGGTTGATGAGAATAAAAGTGCGATTTCATGTAATTCAATTGGTAGCAACGATCATGGTTATGTATGGCTGATGCATGAAAAGGAATATGACGATTTTGAATTGCGTTTAAAGTTTAAGGTTTCTCGTGAAAATAGCGGGAATTCAGGAGTTCAGATCCGCAGCCGTTACGATGAAGAAGCGGTGGTGGATGACAACGGGAAAGCCGGTTGGCTGGATGGACCGCAGGTTGATATTGACCCGGCCAACCCATGGCGAAATGGTTTAATATACGACGAAACCCGGGGGGTGAAACGATGGATTAACCCTTCCCTGCCCAACTGGAAAATCAACAAGGAAGCACACGCGCCTAAGAGAGTCATTTTTTATTATGAGAACGAGGAAACCGGATGGAATGACATGACCATTATTTGCCGCGGGACCCGCGTAAAAACCATTGTAAACAACGTGGTTGTATCGGATTATGATGGGGCAGGGGTTTTGGATGATAAAGTGCATAAAAAGCATGATGTTGGATTGAACGGGCATATTGCACTGCAATTGCATAAAAATTCAGAAAATAAAATTTGGTTTAAAGATGTTGAGATTCGGGAAATCAAGTAGCTTGTAAATTAATATAATATAACAAACATGAAATGGATTTTTGATAAATTTTATAGAATTTACTCAAACACACAGGAGCATAAATCTGTTGAGAATTATATCCAGTCCCCTGGAAAAAGTTATTTAGCCATTACAACAGGATTGTTTTTTCTGATGGCATTATTTGTATTATCCTGTAATGAGAGAACACGATATCGTGAGAAAAATGGCTTCGTAATGGTAGAAGCAGAGCATTTTAATTCGCAAAGTGCGGCTGATGTAAGAAAATGGCATATTGTAGATAATCAATTCTCTGGGGATTACCGTGGATTTTTGGACAATTATGCTCCATCAGCCAGTGGTGGAAAATACCTTATGCTGCTGCCCGATACCCGTGTTACGCATGCTGATAAATTGATAAAAGGAGAAAATTTTTCCAATGAACCGGGGAAATTAGCCATACTTGATTATCCCGTCTATTTTGAAAATCCCGGGAAGTATTATGTATGGGTAAGGGCTTATTCTACAGGAAAAGAGGACAACGGGGTGCATGTTGGATTGAATGGACAATGGCCCGAAAGTGGCGCACGGATGCAATGGTGCCAAGGTAAAAACCAGTGGACATGGGATAGTAAGCAACGGACGAATGAACAGCATTGTGGTGTTGAGCGTCAGATTTATCTTGAAATCCCCAATAAAGGTTTGCATACCATTTCATTTAGTATGCGAGAAGACGGTTTTCGATTCGACCGCTTTGCCCTGTCTAAAAATTACATTCAACCAGAATAGTTTATTTGAACGGGTAGCGATTTATATATTTGACAGATCTTGATACTTTTAAATCAATATCCAATTTATTAAAAAAATATTAACCCATAATAGTTACAGCCATGAAAAAAACATCCTATTTTATTATACTAATTTTTTTAGTAATCTTTACATCGGCCATTTCCCACGCTCAAAATTCGGGAGTAGTAACAGGCGAACTTAAAAAATGGCACCCGGTTACCATAACATTTAACGGCCCGGAAATGAGTGAAACCGATGAATACAATCCCTTTCTCGGTTACCGGCTAAATGTTACCTTTCGTCATGAAAACGGGAGAGAAACCTACACCGTTCCAGGGTATTACGCTGCTGACGGCAATGCTGCAGAAACAAGCGCTTCATCGGGGAATAAATGGCGGGTGCATTTTACGCCAGGAATAACAGGAACCTGGTCTTACGTGGCATCTTTCCGAAAAGGCGATAACATCGCGGTTAATGAAAGTCCCACGGCTGGTGAACCCGTTTCATTTAACGGGGCATCCGGTAAAATTGAAATAACCGGTACCGACAAAACCGGAAGGGATCATCGCGCAAAAGGCATGTTGCGTTACGTGGGAGAACACTACCTGCGATTTGATAATGGCGAATGGTTCATGAAAGGAGGTGCCGATGCACCCGAAACACTGCTTGCTTATGAAGATTTTGACGGTACATATTTACAAACAGGTTCAACCAGTCATAGCCATGGTGATGGTTTGTTGTGGGGCAGCACCCAGCATAACGACAGGCGGGGGTCTTTTGAACTGAAAAAATTTGAAGCCCATGTTCAGGACTGGAACCAGGGCGACCCGGTTTGGCAGGGAGATAAAGGAAAGGGATTAATCGGTGCCCTTAATTATTTGGCAGGTAAAGGGATGAATGCATTTTCCTTTTTAACTATGACAGCCGGCGGGGACGGGAAAAACGTATGGCCCTGGATTAACCACATGGAATTTGACCGGTATGATGTTTCGAAACTGGCACAGTGGGAAATCGTTTTTAGTCATGCCGATAAACTGGGGATGTTTATCCATTTCAAAACACAGGAATCAGAAAACGACCAGTTATTGGACGGTGGCTTTCTGGGAGATTCAAGGAAACTCTATTACAGGGAACTGGTGGCCAGGTTTGCACACCACCACGCGCTAAACTGGAACCTGGGCGAAGAGCATGATTTGGTTAATGAATTGAATGATTCAAAAATGCAAATCGCCAAGTCGTGCGCGAAATTTTTGCATGACATTGACCCTTACGATCACCCGGTTGTTGTTCATACCTATCCAGGGCAATATGACAGAGTTTATGGTCCACTTATAGGATTTGAGTACATGGAAGGCGCTTCAATCCAGACAAACAACATTCAGGTTTGGGATAATTTTAACAGGGTTCACAATTGGGTGAAAAAGTCAGAAAGCTCGAAACGGAAATGGGTAGTTTCTCTCGATGAACCTGGTAGCGGCGGCCTCGGGGTAACAACAGACGACTGGGATGATAATTATAATCTGGATGATGCCAGGGCTTTGTATTGGACTAATATTTCTGCCGGGAGCGCGGGTATCGAATGGTATTTCGGATACCAGGAAGAACACAACGACCTCATTGCTGAGGATTGGCGCAGCCGCGATAAATTATGGGATTATACCCGCCATGCCATGGATTTTTACCATGACAATAATATACCTTTTTGGGAAATGAAAAATGCCAATGGTCTAACAAGGAGTGAAAAAGACTTTGTTTTTGCCAGGCCTGGTGAAGTGTATGTAATATACCTGCCTGATGGCGGAGCCTCAACGCTCAATCTTGCAAACCACGCGGAAACCTTTTCGGTTGAATGGTATAATCCGCGTGAAGGAGGCGAATTGCAGAAAGGACGGGCACTTGAGGTTGAACAAACCTATTCAAGGGAACCGGCAAGTGTTGTTTCTACCGTACCAACAATTAAAAAACCCAACGTTCGGGGTGGCAGGGTTACGCAGGTTACCGGCCCGGGAAGGGTTTCACTCGGTATCCCGCCCATTGAAGCAGAAGAGCGGGAAGACTGGGTGATACTTGTTCGTAAACAGTAAATAAAAATGTAGATCACTTGTTTTTAATACAACATAGGCAGGGTCTGCATCAATCCTAACGACAATGATTTAGGATTTAACAAAATGGTATGTTGTGAATGACGTTGTCATGGGTGGCATTTCCAAAAGCTCCTTCACCCTTGGTCGAGACGGGAATGGAGTTATTTCCGGATCGGTTTCACTGCGTAACAGCGGAGGGTTTTGCATGGAGATAAGCTGATATTTTCTGTCACGGTTAAATTGCTGGTAGGAGATACATTGCAGATTATTCGAAAACAACGTCTTTGAATTACTGCAATTTGATGTATTGAAGTTTATATTTGCGGTATGAAAAATTCAAAAAACAAACCTTCAAATATAAAGGAGCTGGCTGATTTGCTGGGTTTTTCGGTAACTACTGTGTCCAGGGTTTTAAACGGGAAAGACAAAGATTATCGCATAAGCGAAATAACAAGGGACAAGGTTTTAAAGGCTGCGAGAAATTACAATTTCGTTCCGAACAAATTGGCCAGAAGCCTGAAGCTGGATAAAACGGAGACCATTGGTTTGATTATTCCTGACATTTCAAATCCGTTTTTTGCTGATATCGCGAAGAGCATTGAAGCTGAGGCCAGGAATAAAGGATACTCCATCATTTTTTGCGATAGCATGGATAACATCGAAACCGAGGAAAAGCTGCTTCAACTATTGCAATCGCAAAAAGTAGACGGAATCATTGTTGCCCCGGTCGGAACAAAGCAGGATCACCTGTTGCAGGTTTACAGGGAAGGTCTGCCGGTTGTTGTCATCGACCGGTTTTTCCAGAACAGTGAATTGCCTTACATAACTTCAGATAATTATCAGGGTGCGTATGAGGCCGTTCGTTATCTCATCGAAATGGGGCACACAAAAATTGCCTGTATCCAGGGTATCCATGACAGTTTACCAAATATTGAAAGGGTGGAAGGATATAAAAATGCCCTGAAGGATTATCACATAGAATTTGATCCGGATTTTTTGCTCGGTAACAGTTTTAGCAAACAAAACGGGTATGAAACGTCCAAAATTTTATTTTCGTCCAATGAACCGCCAACCGCTGTTTTCGCGCTGAGCAATTTAATTTCCCTCGGTGTTCTGAAGGCTGCAGGGGAATTAAAGAAGGTCGTTCCAGGAGATTTTTCACTGATTTCATTTGATGAACAGCCTTATTCGGCATACCTGGCAACTCCGATGACAACCATTGATCAACAAAAACATGAAATAGGCATTCAGGCAGTAAATTTTCTTGTAAGCTGCATAGCTGATAAAGAACGGGACAAGGTTTTTTCAATTCGTTTACAAACCACAATGATAAAAAGAAATTCAGTATTAAAATTAAATTAACCGCATTTCAAAGAATTTTTATATTTTAGCGCAAACGTTTGTTCTAACCAAAAAACTAAAATCATGTACATCGTAAATTCTTACTCGCTGGCTGTACTTTTCTGTGTAGTAACAATGCTGTGCTGGGGATCCTGGGCTAATACCCAGAAACTGGCATCGAAAAAATGGGCATTTCAGTTGTTTTACTGGGATTATTCGTTGGGAGTGGTCTTGTTATCATTGTTTTTGGCTTTCACCGCTGGAAGTATCGGAACTGATGGTCGTGGATTTATACCCGATCTCATGCAGGCCGGTGCAACCGCGTTTGGTCTGGCATTACTTGGTGGCATAGTTTTCAACCTTGCCAACATTCTACTGGTTGCAGCCATTGATATTGCAGGAATGGCGGTAGCCTTCCCCATAGGGATAGGCCTTGCTTTAGTAATTGGCGTTGTTACCAACTACATTGCCACACCGGTTGGAAACGCATTTTTGTTGTTTTTCGGAGTTGGACTGGTTACTCTAGCCATCGTGGTTGATGCGGTGGCTTATGGAAAGAAGGCCAGCGGAGCAGAGAAATCTTCCTCCAAGGGAATACTGATATCAATTGTTGCAGGATTGTTGATGGGGTTTTTTTACCGGTTCGTTGCTGCTTCCATGGCCCTTGATTTTGCTGATCCTGAGCCCGGTAAATTTACTCCCTATACAGCCTCTGTAGTTTTCTCGTTTGGATTGCTTTTTTCAAATTTTATCTGGAATTCCATTTTTATGTACCGGCCTCTTGCCGGTGAGAAAGTAACGTACAAAGATTACTTCGCGCAAGGGACACCAAAACTGCATCTTATTGGAATTCTCGGAGGTGTTATCTGGAGCCTGGGTATGACCTTGAACATTATTGCTTCAGGTCAGGCCGGATTTGCCATTTCTTATGGCCTTGGCCAGGGGGCAACATTGATCGCAGCACTTTGGGGTGTGTTCATTTGGAAAGAGTTCAAAGATGTAAAAGGGGTTAACGGGTTGCTCTCGATGATGTTTGCCCTGTATTTTATTGGACTGATTCTTATTATTATTGCCAGGATTTACTAGCGATGCAAGATAAACTAAATTTCAAACCAAAATTTTCTCCAAAACATAACGAATATATGAAGCCTAAAATTGTGGTTATTGGCAGTGCCAACATTGATATGATTGTGAAAGTTCCCCATATTCCGGCTCCCGGGGAAACCGTTTTGGGTAACGAATTTTTCACCGTGCAGGGAGGTAAAGGAGCCAATCAGGCAGTTGCAGCTTCCAGGGCCGGTGGAAATGTAACCTTCATTGCATGTGTGGGAAACGATGAATTTGGAATAAAAGCAAAAGAGGCTTACAAGAACGAAGGTATTAATACCGAGTATATAAAAACTGTTGATGAAGCTGCAACTGGTGTTGCACTCATTAATGTAGCTGATTCAGGAGAAAACAGTATTTCAGTAGCTCCTGGTGCGAATAGTTTCTTATCTCCTGCTGATATTGCTTCTCTCGAAAAAGTGATATCTCAAGCTGATGTGGTGTTGATGCAGTTGGAAGTACCTCTCGAAACAATTGAAAAAGCTGCTGAACTTGCTAACAAGCACAAGGTGAAAGTCATTTTAAATCCGGCCCCTGCACAAAAACTCGATCAGCGTTTATTGGAAAAAGTTGCCATCCTTACACCGAATGAAAATGAAGCGGAACTGATTGTTGGCGCTGCCTCCGGAACATCCGGTGGCATGCTGTTAATAAAAGCTCTTCACGAATTGGGCATATCCTCTGTCGTTCTCACGCTCGGTGAAAAAGGAGCTTATTATTCTACTCCTGATGCCCAAAAAGAAATAGCTGGTATACGGGTTAATGCCGTAGATACAACCGCAGCAGGCGATACATTTAACGGATACCTTGCAGTAGCGCTCGCCTCCGAAGAATCGATGGATATTGCAATTCAGATTGCAAATAAAGCAGCAGCAATTTCCGTAACACGCATGGGAGCACAACCTTCAATACCATTTATGGATGAAGTAAAAATATATAAACCTAATAATAAATAGAATATGAAACAGACCATCCGCCAATTGTCGGACAAGTTATCTGAGATAATTACAGAGGCACACTGCGCTTTCGCATAGCTTCAGCGGAGCAAGCACGACCATGATTGAAATGAGTGCCAAATTTCAGGTTTGGACACAAATTTTAAACAGATGAAACACCCATGACGAGTAAATTTTGACACACACGCA
>CAZAMT010000136.1:0-10411 GCA_964486145.1 uncultured Bacteroidales bacterium | reverse complement strand
ATTTATACATATTACAACTTAGCGCTTTTGCATCTTTTAACGAATTATTAAACCGCCGAAAGTAAGCCACCATCCACGTAAATAATTTGCCCGTTGACATAATTGCTGGCTTCGGACGAAAGATAAACCAGGGCACCTATTAGTTCTTCGGGATCGCCCCAGCGGTTGGCTGGCGTTCGTGACCGCAACCATTCATCGAACTCTTTGTTTTCATAAAGCGCCTTGGTCATGTCGGTTTTAAAATAACCCGGCCCAATTCCATTGATTTGAATGTTGTGTTTGGCCCATTCCACGGCCAGGTTTTTTGTTAACATTTTTAAACCACCCTTTGAAGCTGCATACGGTGAAATGGTCGCCCGTCCAAGTTCACTTTGCATTGAGCAAATATTAATGATTTTACCGCGTTTATTATTAATCATTTGATTTCCTGCAGCACGGGAAACTAAAAAGGCTCCTTTCAGGTTAATGTTTAACACTTTATCCCATGTAGCTTCATCCATTTCTTCGGCTGGTGCACGCAGGTTAACTCCTGCGTTGTTTACCAGTACACCGATGGGCCCGATTTCCCCGGCAATTCGTTCCACTGCTTCGTTAACTGAATTTGCGTTAGTAACATCAAACGGAATGGCATGTGTTTCAAATCCTTCTTCCTTCAGGCATCGTTGTGCATCATACAGCTTTTCTTTATTGGTTCCGTTTAACACAACGTTAGCCCCACGGGAAGCCAGACCCCGGGCAAATATATAACCCAGACCGCCACTGGAACCGGTAATGAGAACAACTTTGTCTTTTACTGTAAATAATTCGTCCATAATTTCGTATTTATTTATTGATTCCTGATTCATCCAACCCGTGATTATGCTCAATATTTTTTTCTTTACCTATTGTATGATTGACGTGATTTTTGCAAATGATATTTCATGGCTTCCCCGGCTGCTTCGCGATCATGGCGGGTAATCGCTTCCCATATTTTTTTATGTTCCAACCAGGCATCATCAGCCCTGCCATCCCTGCACGAATCACCTCTTACCGATAGGCGGTGTACCTCGGGTGTAATCAACATAATCATGTTTTGCAATATTTGATTGTTCGAGTATTCAGCAATTTTCAGGTGAAAAACCAAATCTTCATTTATTCCCGAATTTCCATTTTCAATAGCCCTGCGGTGTTCCATAAGTGCTTTCTCCAGAATTGAAATTTGCTCATTATTGGCACGCAATGCCATGAGACGGGCCGCGTTTATTTCAAGGATATCCCTTGTTTCCATTAAGGAAGCTTCATCATTTTTATCAAGCTTGATGATATTTGCAATCATATTTTCCAATAACGGAGCACCCTGACTGGCAACCTTGGTTCCGCTTTGCGGATATGTTTTTACAATGCCATAAAATTCGAGTTTCTTAATGGCTTCACGCACGTGTCCACGGCCAACATCAAACTTTTCCGCTAAATTACGTTCCGGCGGAAGTTGATCTCCGGGGTTTAAAATACCATCCATAATAAGTCCCCTGATTTTTTCCAACACAACATCAGAAGGTTTTTGTATATCCAGGGATTCAATCCTGTTTAAGATATCAGTCTGTCCTTTTCCCATATCGGTGGCTTTTGGTTAACCAATAACAAATATAATGAAAATTGCGGAAAGAAATACGTGAAATTAATAGGCAGGACAGGAAAAACGTTCCTTACATACCTGATATCCAATTGTTAATAAATGTCCTCCAAAATGATGACTTTGCAACTGGTTTATACCCAAATCAAAAGCATATCCAATGGTCCAGGAATTCACATCAAATCCCATAAAAACGGTAAGGTTTTGGGATGATCCAGCATAACCTGTTAAATATTTTCGAAACTGAAAACCAAGCCAGTACTTCTCTCTGTAAATGAACTTTTGGGTCAGATCAGAAATGTTCATTTGCTGGTTTGACTGCAACAAAACAGATGGCTGAAACTTAAAATGTTTCCTGGGATTTCCAAAATTATATCCGGCATGAATCAAATAGGTTCGCCCCTCATTTAAAGAATTTTCGGAAATAAGGTTGTACGAAGCAGCGCTGATAAATAAATGATCACTGTAAATCTCTAATCCTGCAGCAGCATTTCCCAGTAACTGTCGTTCTGCGCCACCGCTAACAATGGGATCCGGAATAGGAGAAAATTTTTGCTCATCAAGGATCTTCTGTCGAATGATCGCCGAGAGGCCGAGTCCCATCATAAGGTTTCGATTTCTGCTTATCAAGAAATGAAATGCATACATGGCTTCACCAGCCAAGGATTTATACGCACCGTTCATGTCATTTAACAGGTTAAGGCCAATTCCGTTTTTCGATTGATTTTTACCTGCAAATGTATGATAAGCACTCAGCGTTTGCAGTGAAGGAGCTCCACCAAATCCGACCAATTGATGTCTGTCAGTAAAAAAAAATTCGGTGCAGGCTTTCGTGCCGGAATAAGCAGGATTAATGATTCCCCTGTTGAAAATGTATTGCGAAAACGTACTCGTTTGCTGAGCGAAGATCTTGCTAAACAAAAAAAGCAATAGCCATAAACCAATCAAATACTTCCTCATCTCTTAATGGTTATTGAACCTTTGTATGGTTTATGATTACCTGGCATTTTAATCACATACCAGTATGTGTTGGGCGGAACAGCATTTCCATTGGATGTGCCATCCCAACCGCCTTCCGAAGCCCTGTAAGAAATTATAAGATTTCCGAAACGGTCAAAAACCATTATTTCAGCATCAGGTACGGACCTTAAAAAAGGTATAGACCATGTATCATTGTATCCATCCCCGTTCGGTGTAAAGAAATTGGGTATACCAATATCCATGATCACTTCAATTTGATCACTGGCTTTGCAACCATGCTCGTTGGTAATCTCCAATGCATAGGTTCCGGGAGCATCGATCTCCGATGTTCTCGTTTCATCTCCTGTTGACCAATCATATTCTTCAAAAAAATCACCGGCATCAAGCAGAATGGTAGTTCCCGGAGTCATCGTAGTATCGTTACCAAGATCAAGTTCGGGACTCTCAAGAACGACCACCTCTTTGCAAAAATTTTCCTGTGTTGGCATACCTTCATCAATCACCAATGATATGTTATATTTTCCTGGTGTATCATACATAACGGCCGGTGGATCGCGTTGTTCCGAATAATCGACAAATGCATTATCACATCCGGGAAAAAACAGCAAGGTAATGGAAGAATTACCTGCATTTGCTACAAACGTGTAAAGTGTATCTCCTATCCTGAGAACATCCGAGATTCCTTGTGGATTATACAAATCCCCTGTTTCACCAAGAGAGGTAAACGTTGGCTGTTCCTCAATGCCCATCTCAAAATCAAGTCTGACCACGTCCCCAAAACGATTCAACACAAATCCAAAAATGTGCCCGCAGTCACGCAAAATGGTCAAATCAAACGGATAATATAAATACTCGCTATCTCCAATGGAATAACCCGTTGGTACATTTATTAGGGAGTTACCGAAATCAAGGCGGATTATTTCATGATTAGCGTAATTTGAAATAAAAAAATACCATCCATCTTCAAAGACAGGTATTATGCCTGAAGGTTGATTCAACCCACCAGGGTTACCCAGGTTTGTGCTTACAGGAACATTGGCAGGAGAACTTCCAAAACTAAAGCGTGTAATGGTATTGCTATTGTAATTTACGGTAAACCCGTACCAGTTTCCCAGATCAAATACCATGTAAAGATCGCCGGGATAATCCATATCCCCGGTATTTCCAAAATTTGTTACTACAGGATCGTTATCAAGGGAATTGCCAAACGCCAACCGCACCAATCTGGACTCCTCCCGTTGTCCGCCAACCACAAAAACATACCAGTTGCCATTGTCTTCAATAACCTGAACACCCTGGACATGTGCCGGAATAGCTCCACCGAAATTCCCCAGATTTTTGGAAACGGGCACAGAAAAAAAATCCTGGCCGTAATGATTCCTTGTTAAGGTGCCATCCGTATGATTTGTAATAAATGCAAATATTCCATCATCAGTCTCAGCAAAATCAATAAATGCAGGACCGTTTAATGTGCCTTGATTTGAAAGATTCCTTCCTTGTGGTTCATAACCGAGATTACCGGAACAGAAATTCCAGTAATACGTGGACGCATCGCGTGACAGGTTATTTATTAGCACCGAATCAGTAATGCAAATGGTATCTGACGCTGAAAAAACAGCCTGCGGGAAAATTGATTTCTCAGATAACAGAAGCATCGCAGCAATGGGGCAAATCATTTTCAACGATCCGGACATTTTATTCTTTTGGTTTACCGTAATGAAAATTTATTAATTCGACTTAACCAGTTTCCCGTTGTATAATGGAACGGTATAACCTTCTTGTGATTGCCCGGTAATCCGATAAAAATACACACCCGTTGGTACTTCGGTATTTCTCCACTTCAGCATATGATGTCCTTTTACTGATGCTTCGCGGCTCAATCTTGCAACACACTTTCCTCTGATGTTATAGATACAAATGGTTACGGTATTAAAATTTTTCTCAAGGTTATACTCAAAGGTCACCACATCATTAAAGGGCAAAGGATAAATGTTGACTGCGGTCTGATTCTGAAGCATTTCATTATTACTATCCGTTGTACTAAACGGAATTTTTAAGCTGTTATTCATCTCCGTAGCTTCTGTAAAAAGGCGGTTGTCATCAATAACCGCAATAAATTCAACGGATCGGTCCACATTGGGCAATGTATAGGTGCTTGAAAGGAAAACTGTTTCTCCGGGTTTCAACGTATCAATTTTAATTTCAGCGAGAGGGAATTCCGCAATACCTTCCCCAATCACCGGATATATTCTGAACCAAACATCATGGGCCATTACCCCGCGGTTACCCGCGGTTGCACTAACCTGAACAGTTCCGTCACGATTGTCAACGAAGTAAATATCCAATACTTCAAAATCATACAGTCCCAAAAGCAATGGCTCCGGATCCATGAAACTGAATGATGCATCAATGAGTGTTCCTTCATATTCAATATTGGATTGTTGAATGAGTGTTCGGATATCCATGCCTTTCGGGATGTCCTCTCCCAATCGGAAGGGAAGCATGATTTCCTTTTTTTCACCCGGAATTATTTCCCCTGCATTCACAATCAACCATTGATTGTCTATGGTCACTCCGGCAGGTAAACTGTCTTCCGCTGCAATGTAATAATCGCCGGGATATATGGTGATTTCGGTGTTTGAAGAAATATCAGATCCGGTATTCAGTATTTCAAGGGTTGTCCAGACAAATATTTCTTCATCTGAATTATA
The DNA here is from genome assembly GCA_964486145.1 of uncultured Bacteroidales bacterium. Lineage (GTDB taxonomy): Bacteria > Bacteroidota > Bacteroidia > Bacteroidales > JAAAOM01 > CAZAMT01. The sequence goes on along the minus strand of CAZAMT010000136.1, from coordinate 5,107 downwards.
TCTTACAGTATCACTCACCAGTGTGCCATTAATGGTATATACATTATTGGTAATTTTTACCCTTGGGCCAACCGGAGTGACCAGTAAACGATTCGAGGAAACCATCATTGTTCCTTCTGAAGGATGTTCAAATGCAAGTTGCTGTCCATTGGTAATTTTTAACTGATCTGCTGATGTATTGTAACTATCAACCACACCCATTTGTGAAAGATAAATTTCCGTGGTATCTGTCGTTGGAAATGATTGAAATACTGACAAATCTATATTTTTCCCATTGCTGCCTTCCATTTCATTTTCCATCAGGTTATATTCATTCTGCGAGATGCTCCATTTCACATTACCAAGTGATTTAAAATTAGATGTATAATTAACGTTAAGATCCCGCAGGGATACCTCATCCAGAATTAATTTTTGGTAATTCTTAACTTTACCTTCTTTATTCTTTTCAGTGATACAAATCTTCGCAGAAGGTACCAGGTAATTTATTGTCCCGTATTGTTCTCCGGTGTAAAATACTTGGCTGCCATCGATGGTAAAAGGTATTTCGTAAATTCCATCTGCCAGTTCAGGATCGATGTTCAGGAGAAATACAAAATAGGCGCGCCGGGTTGGTTGCATGAGGTTTAATGTATTTCCCATTTTTATCAGAACTTCCCCTTCAGGCTGATTGAATCTCCATCCTGTGGTGAATGTACCCGGCTGATCACCGGGTATAATGTTTCCTGAACCATCGGCATGCGATGGTACCAATGGTCTTGGATATGCAACATAATTCATTTCAACTGTTGAAGCGCCCATGGACTCTGGTATCTGTGGAGTAACTGTTGTATTGATCCAATTGTTGTTGGTTCCGTTCGTTACCTCTACCCTGACCTCCACAAATGTACCATGTACAGATTTTGGAAATTCGGTTAAATCAGGATTCCCGGGATCTGCATTTGGCACCAACGTGATCGTAGCCGTATCGTAAGCGGGATCGATGATTGCCGGCATATCAATGACCGGATCCAACAAGGAACAAGGATCTTTTGCACCAACAAAAGTTGTTATGGTTGATTCCCCGTATCCATACGATAAATGGTATGGATCAAATTTCACATCAAAATCATGGGGTTCATTTACATCTTGAATTGTATGGTTAACATAAACTGTATCAATGCCATAGTAGACAACTTCAGGAGTAATCGAAGATGTCAATGAGATATCCACTCCCTTAGCAGACCCGGACAGCACATGTGAGAAAATAACCCAGGGTGAACCACCAAAAATTTCTTCAACAACCAAAACGCCACCTTTGCTGATTTCAACCAGTCCTTCCCGCCCCTTTCCTTCATAATTTGCATGAATTTGAATATGAGTTTTGCCCAGGTTCTCGAAAAAATCATCGCCGTAAGTATTGTCAGCTCCGGCGTACCATCCTGAATCAACCCAACCGTAAATGTCATCCCTAAACGGATTGTCGGGATAACCGGTCCAATCTTCCCCATTACCTGGCATGAACGCATCGTGCAGAAACCCTGTTTTGGAGCTGAAGCGATCGCCCCTGTCATCAATCCAATCATCTATACCATCAAAATTGTCATCATCCAGTGCTGGTGGTATCAACAGTTGTGGAATATAAATGTCATATTGAAATGGTGTTTCCCAGATTTCAACTTCATTCCAGGTATTTGGATTATCTATCCATTTACCAAAGGGTTTGCCATCAATTTGCACGATGGAATCAACGGCATAACTACCGTCTTCATTTACAGGCAATGAAATCCTGTAACCACCCATACCTTTTGGAATGGAATAAATAAAATAGCCGAATACGCCATCACCCAAAGGTTCAATACCATCCATTGCTTCGGACGGGTCGTTATAATCAACATCATAACCCACGTTGCGAATCCAGTAATACGTGTATTCGGTTGATGCATCCATATCGAAAACCAGTTTGGCTTTACCCCATTCAGGAAGTTCTTCCAGTGGACTGCCAGTGGTATCAAAGATTTCAAAATTATTGGACAGGTATTCAAACTGCAATGGATTGGGTAACGGTGCATAATACGTATATGTTGTTCGAATGGGTGTCATTCTTTCTTCATCAAAAATGGTTTTGTAATTTACCTTTGAATATAGCGATTGAGTTGGGGTTGGATTTCGCATGTCAATTTCTTCACCTCCCAGTGAAAGTACAGCAATAAATTCACGGTGTGGTTGTGGTACGGTTCCAATCACACTATCCGTTGGTAAAGGTTTATAATTTGATGATGCCGTATCAATGAACGTAAATCCTTCATAGTTATTGATTTTCTGATGCACCAGTTGCTTCCAGATGATGTTATCATTTTCATCCTTTTCCATCCAGTTTTTCCATCCATCGTTATTCACGTCTGCTGTTTCAATATCTTCCGTATAAGGATAAAACATGTCAGGATATGGCTCATTAACGGAATCATGTGCAAAACCTACACCTGCTGAAAGCGGCACCAAATCAGGAGGATCTACCCAAATTTCATAGCTGCAGTAAGGATCATAGTACTCGTAACCTTTCATGCTTCCAGCGTTCCATGTAACTTTCCATACCCTTATTTTATCACCTGGTTCTTCTACATCAACCACGCCATCACCATCGTTATCCAAAGCCACGTTGCCATCATGATCAATATCTTCAAACACGAACGCATCATCACCGGTGCGCAAATGGTTCCATGGATTTGCCCAATATACTTCTTCCTCCTCAATGGTATATCCTTTTGGAAAGATGGTCGTTGTATCAAGCCAAACATCAGGATGTCCATCGCTATCCATGTCGTAATCAGGATTGTTTTCATCATTACTTCCCTTGAGAACATCAACAAATTCTCCTCCCGGTGTTTTCAGTATTGGAATGTTGAGTGACTGATCGCTCCAATAGAATGGAACATCCTTTGGAATGTACTGTGTATAAACAACTTCTTCAGCCGGAGTTCGTGACTTATTTTCCATGATCATAAACACTTTAAACGGCTGGTATTTCAATCCAAGAAAATTTTTCCAGTTGACATCTGTATCAGCAAAAATCCTTGCACTAAACAGCAAATTTGCATAACTCCCGGTCTTTTTAAATGCAGATTGTTGATTTCCATCCCGGAAAGTTACGTCAAGTTTTGACACCGGGATATTGGTATCTTCGGAAAGATATTTATCCACATCCTCATGAATGAAGCTTTCCGGATTTGGTGTTATCAAACGGTATGTAATGCGTTTTTCGGAATGCGCATTTAAGGTTATTTCATCAAAAACGAGGTTCTTTTCACTGATCGAATGAGCATCTCCGGAGATTACATCCAGGAAATTAAAATACGGTGTAATGGTTTCATGAATTTTAATATTTGAAGCAATCTGATTTGTCAGGTTTCGAATTGTAAGTTCAACCTCAAAAGTATCCACCCTGTCATATGAAATAGCATTTGGCCCTGCAGCAACAAACCCTTTGAGATCATTTAATACCCTGCGGTTAACATCAATTTTTACAGCAAATGCCGACATAATTGCATTTAAGGTCCAGCTTATCTGAGAGCCCTGTTCCAGATTGTTCAGGCCGTGAGCCGTTGGCAATCCAGTATTGCACAAAACCGTTCCGTTTCCAAGATTTTTAAAAAATACAACAGGATCGCTCCCGATGCTGAAAACATTGGTGACACCGGAAGCATTAACTTTTGGCAATTTTGCAGCATACAATTTATTACCGGTTGCTTTGCCACTAAGGCTAACAGGTATATTATCCATGTTTTGTTGAATTGTAATGATTCCTTCACCCGTGTCAAGCGAAGGAGAGTAATTCAGTGTCCCGGTCTCCAGCAAGCCAATTTTTTCAAGAAAATATCCTGCATTGCCTTCAGCGTAAATGTAACCACCATTTTGAACATATTTCATTAGTGACTGGCCCATGTCCGGATGCAAGTTGAAAATACTGTCAATATAAAAAGTATAGTCCTGTTCTTTGACTGTAAATGCCGGAATGATGAACAATTGCGTATGTTTGGATATTGTTTCATTATCGAGTGTATCTTCATTGACAATGTAATCTGTGTCATCCAGTAAAAATTCATCATTCAACCTTTCGAAGTAGATGGATTGCCACGATACGGGATTATCTCCTGCCTGGTATTTACTTTTAAAAATACCTATTCGTTCGGGATGTTTCTTAAACTGTAACGAATAGTGCAAATCATTATGCCACTGGTAATTAAGGTAAGATTCTGTGGTAACAAACTGATAATTATCCGGAATCATATCCGGGTATACAAAGTCCCCTTTTGTAGCATTTTCAAACGACCAATAAACAGAGTACTCGGAATACTCAGGAAACAAATCTGTATCCAATGAAGTTCCCGTACTCCGAAAATCATTTGAGGACGCTTCCAAAACAAGTTTGTATGCCTGAATCAATTGTTTCTGGCTATTATCAGTTGGCACAAGCGCCCCTTGTTGGGCGATTAGAAAAGATATATTTAGTGAACACAAAAAGGAAAAACAAACAACGAAATTTGTAATTTTTGTTTTCATAGCAGGGTGTTTAAGATTGACAGATATTCACTGCAATTATACGAAAAAACGATCGTTCGGTTTTTATAATTGGGTTACATGAATAAAAAATCACATTCATTTAACATTGATTGTATATGTCTGAAAATTAGAAAGGCACCGTTGGTTGAACGGTGCCTTTCCTCCTTCCTTAAACGCATAAACTAAAATACCTCAGCATATTCTACAATATGAAATGTTGTTCTTTCGAGAAGTTCCTGGTAAATTTCTCCCGATTCCTGGATTTCCTCGTCACCCTCCTCATAATTCCAGTGAACAATTATTTCGTTGATTGCCTTATTGGCCTCAAGGGCCAGGAAAAAATCCATTAACTGTTTTGAAACAGAAGTATTGAAATACTCAAGATTGATATTCAATCTTAATTTTGGCATGGCAACACTTTTCGCCCAATAAAACAAGGGTTTAAAAAATGCGATTGGGTCTTCAGGAATTGCTTTTCCCTCAATTTTGTTTTCACCATCACTTGTTAGTGAAATGAATGGGGTTACATCTGTTTTTTCAATATACACGTTGTTCATTGCTAACGATTTAG